>JAZKGN010000077.1:0-5974 GCA_040385945.1 Bacteroidota bacterium | reverse complement strand
CCAAGACTTTCGTTCCGGCTTTTATCCATAAATCCAAACCAATGTGAATGTTGCGTTCGTCTGTCGTTTCATTTTTAAAAACCGTACTTCTTTGGTAGATGCTTCTAATTTCGAGATAACCACCATAAGCCACTTTTACGTTGTTTTCCGAAAGGTAATTTTCGATATACTCTTCAAAAACGTTAGCATTAGTGGTGTCAAATTTTGCGAGCTCCGAATTGTTGGCTGATAAATCAATTGACGTGTAATCCGAATAATCAATAGCAGCATCAATGACTTTTACTGCTGTACAATTTTGAAGCAATTGGAAAATGTTCGACATACTGTTTTCTTTGAGTATCAAATATAAAAAATCCCCACAAACAAATCGTTTATGGGGATTGTATTTTCGCTATCGCTCGAGTCTGAATTAGTATTGCTGTTAAGCCGAAATTGTTTCTACTTCATTATTAATCTTTCCAACCAAACCAACCAACACTTTTCCTGGGCCAACTTCGGTAAAACTCGTCGCGCCATCTTTGATCATTTGTTGTACTGATTGCGTCCATTTTACTGGAGCTGTCAATTGAATGATGAGGTTTTTCTTAATCTCATTCGGGTCAGATACCGCACTTGCTGTTACATTTTGATACACAGGGCAAATTGGAGTTGCAAAAGTCGTTGCTTCAATCGCTGCTGCCAATTCTTCTCTTGCTGGCTCCATCATAGGCGAGTGGAAAGCACCACCAACTGGTAAAATCAAAGCGCGTTTGGCTCCCGCTTCTTTCATCTTTTCACAAGCCAATTCAACAGCTTTGTATTCGCCAGAAATCACCAATTGTCCCGGACAGTTATAATTGGCTGCTACGACTATTCCGTCAATAGAAGCACAAATGTCTTCCACAATTTTATCGTCTAGATTTAAAACAGCAGCCATCGTAGAAGGTGTTATTTCACACGCTTTTTGCATCGCAATGGCTCTTTGGGAAACCAATTTCAACCCGTCTTCAAAGGATAAAGCACCATTGGCAACCAAGGCAGAAAATTCACCTAACGAATGTCCGGCTACCATTTCAGGTTTGAAATTTTCTAATGTTTTGGCTAAGATTACTGAGTGTAGAAAAACGGCTGGTTGTGTAACTTTGGTTTCTTTTAATTCTTCTGCAGTACCTTCAAACATAATGTCGGTAATTCTAAAACCCAATATATCATTGGCTTTTTCGAATAGTTCTTTTGCCAATGCCGAGTTTTCATATAAGTCTTTACCCATTCCTGAGAATTGTGCGCCTTGTCCAGGGAAAACGTATGCTTTCATGTTTTTTGTTTAAAAGTTAGGATTTATTAGTTAAAGCAAAACTACTAATTTTAAAGATACTATCTTAGTAAAATAATTAAGTTTGTCTGTAACTTTTTGTTGCGTAACCGACATATAGCTAAAACTGTAAATCATGAAAAAATCATTACTTGTTGTATTCTTACTCCTTTTAGGTTTTGTAGTATTGTATCTGAATCTCCCTGTAATTCAATATGGATTTTACGAGATAGGTGTAATTGTTTTAGTCTTATTGCTTATCTATCTTCTGCTTTCTTTGGGAATTAACGTAGATAAATCTGGAAAGAAATTTATTATCGCAACCAAACCCAGTAAAATTTTACTCATTGAAATGGGTTTGATTTTTTCGTATTTGACACTAGTTTCCTTGTTTACTACAGCTACCATTTTCCATACCTCTAGTTATCAAAAAATGATAGGAAAGGTTGAAAACGGAGTAAAAATCTCCGAACATATCGCTCCCATTTCTATGGATAAAATTAGAGTTGTAGATCAGGAATTGGCTTATTTGTTGGGTGAAAAAGTGATTGGGTCACAACCTGCATTGGGAAGTCAAATCAAACTAGGAAAGTTCTCCATTCAAAAAGTCAATAATGAGTTGTATTGGATTGCGCCATTATTGCATTCAGGATTTTTTAAATGGCTCAATAATAAAGAAGGAACGCCGGGTTATGTTATGGTGTCTGCTACTAATGAACGCGATGTGAAATTAGTTCAAAATATAGATGGGAAAGCATTGAAAATAAAATACCAACCGAGTTCCTATTTTCAAAGTAATATTCACCGACATGTATATTTTAATGGGTATTCTACTGTTGGTTTGGCTGATTTTACTTTTGAAATTGATGAAAAAGGGAATCCGTTTTGGGTAATTACCACTTTCAATAAAGAAATTGGATTTTCAGGTAGAAATACCACTGGAATACTTGTTGTTGATGCACAAAACGGTGACATTAAGCACTATACTATTAAAAATTCACCAAGTTGGGTAGACCGAATTCAACCCGCAGAGTTTATTGAAGAACAACTTAACGATTGGGGTGAATTGGTTAACGGATATTGGAATTTTTCAAACACCGATAAATTGCAAATCACCGAAGGATTGACTTTAGTATACGGACAAAACAACAAATCGTATTGGTACACAGGCTTGACTTCTGTAGGAAGTGACGAAAGTGCTGTCGGTTTTGTATTGGTTGATACACGAACCAAAGAAACCACATTTTACAAACAAAGTGGCGCGACAGAATATGCGGCTCAAAGCTCGGCAGAAGGTAAAGTTCAAGAAAAAGGATACAAGGCTTCGTTGCCTATTCCGTATAATATAAACGGCATTCCCACTTATGTTATGACGTTAAAAGACGATGGTGGTTTGGTAAAAATGTATGCGATGGTTGCCATCAACGACTATACTATTGTTGGCGTAGGCAACTCAATGCGTGAAACATTGACTTCTTTTAAAAGCGTTTACAATATGGCTGGGAATAAAATCAATCCGAATAGTGTTGCTGCGAAGAAATCGATTTCATCGGTAATCAGTCGCATTCAAAGTGATGTAAAAAATGGCAATAGTTTCTATTATTTTACCATAAAAGATTACCCGAATATTTTTGTGGGATCGTCGCAAGTTTCGAATGAAATTCCGGTAACAGTGGTTGGCGATAGCGTCAAAGTTTCGTTTGATATAGACAACGAACAAGTCATAGATGTAACGAGTTTTGACAATCTGAATTTAAAATTAAAATAAAAAAAAGCCCTTCTTAATAATCAAGAAGGGTTTTTTTTATATGGAATTTATAATGTCTAGCAATTGCTTTTTCAATTCAGGGTCTGTAATTCCTTTTTCAGGATTAAAATTATCATTAAAACTAGGTAATGAAAAACTTCCTTTTACAATGCCACCTTGAAACGGAAATCGTTTGTTTGCAATTTCCAAAACCGAACTTCCACCTCGAGCTCCAGGAGAAGTCGCCAACAAAAGCATTGGTTTTTCTTGAAAAGTTTTTCCGTTGATGCGCGACATCCAATCGAAAATATTTTTGAATGCTGTTGAATATGCGCCGTTGTGTTCGGCAAACGAAATCAGAATAAAATCGGCATTTCCAATTTTATCGTAAAAATCATGAGCCAATTGCGGAATCCCGTTTTCTTTCTCTTTGTCCATCGAGTAAATTGGCATTTCGTAATCGTTCAAATCTAAAATCTCATGCGTGCTGTTCTCAAACAAGTTTACAGCATACGTCGCCAATTGTTTGTTGATCGATTTTTTGCTAGAAGAAGCGCCAAAGGCAAGAATTTTTTTCATATGTTGATATTAATTGTTTTTTATCGGTCATATGTAATTCGCATATCATCATTGGTGTTTGAGACCAATTAATCAGTCATGCTTATTTCATAGTTTATTTGTTTAACCAATTTCCTAAAAATTTTCGGAATAAAGGTAGTAAAACATACACCATTAACGGAACTAAAATTCCGGTCATGATTAAGGTACGCAAAGGCAATGGTAAATTAGTTAGTTGTTTTCCGATGAGCAATTGGACCATAGTTATGCTTGGATAAATTGCCAGCCAAACCATAATGGCAAATTTCCATTTAGGAGGTTGTTTCATAAATTAGTTTCAATATAATCTTTTGTTTTTAAAACTGCATTTTTCATTCCTTCCGGATTGTCAAAAGCAACTTTGGTGTGTTTGTCAATCCAATGCATAGTGTAGGTGATTTGGGTTTCGTTGTCAGAAATCGGTACCGCTTCGTTGTCAACAAAACCTTCAAATTTTGGATGCTCAACCAATTCAAAACGAATACGAAAGGGTGAAGCAGTAATTTTTTCAATTACTTTCGTTGCGCTATCATTCATAGTGATTGTCATTTGACGCATCACAAAATCGTCGTTTTTATCCAAAATAATTACATCACTCACGCCAGGAACAAAAGCTTCGGGATGTTCTATTTTGTATAGCAAATGTTCCCAAACCTTGTTTAGTGAAGCATTTACAATAGTAGAAAATGATGCCATTTATTTCGAATTCAAATAATACGTTAACGCTCCCGAAGGACATTTTTTTACCGTTTCAATAATTTTTTCTGTAGTAGAATTCTCTGCAACAATCCATGGTTTTTCTTTTGGTTTAAAAACGTCAGGATTGTTTTTTACGCAATTGGCAGAATGAATGCATTTTCCAGATTGCCATACAATGGTTACTTCGCCATTAGTATATTCTTTTTTTACGTCATTTGGGTCCATAATTATAGTGTGGTTTTTATGGTTACTTTGTTTTTTAAGATTTTTGAAACCGGACATTTATCGGCTATCAAAAGCAAACGTTCTTTTTGTTCGTCGCTAATTTCGGATGAAAAAGAAAGCGTTCTTGAAATCGTCGTTTCCAATTCTTCATTCATTTCTTGTGCCATATTTAGTGAAATACTAATCTCAGGAATATCCCAGCCTTTTCTGTCGATGTACATTCGTAAAGTCGATAAAGTGCAACCAGCTAATGAGGCTAAAAGTGTTGTATACGGATCTGGGCCAAGGTCTTTTCCTTCGATACTTTCGGGTTCATCCATCAGTAATTGGCCGTTGCGCCACAAAATGGTACACAAGTATTTTTGTGTACCAATTTTTCCTGTGATATCTTTTTCTAATAAATTCGACATGGTTATAAAACGTCTCTAAATTCGGGAACTTTATCAAATACACTTTTTGCAAACGGGCAAAGCGGAATGATTTTTATGTTTTTTTCTCGTGCAAATTCGACCGCTTTAGTCACCATTTTTTTACCAAAGCCTTTGCCTTCATTTCCAGGATTAACTTCGGTGTGATCGATGATGATTTTATCTTCACCTGCAAAGATAAACGTCATCATGGCTTCGTGTTTTCCGTTGACATCAATATAAAAAAAGCCGTTTTTATCATTGATTTTTAGTTGTACTTCGTTCATAATTGCTCTATTTATTGTTCCATCGGAATTTCCATTAATAAAAATTTTGCATCCGATGTAGCTTTAATATCCAACGTTTTAAAATCGGTTATTCCCAAACCATCTCGTGTTTCTAATTCTTGACCATCAACAGTTATTGTTCCTGAAATTACAAAAACATACATTCCGTTTCCTTCTTTTTTCAATTCATAGGTTTTAGAAAAATCGGTATCAAAATCAGCCAAATGAAACCAGGCATCTTGATGTATCCAAACGCCTTCATCCTCAGCATTTGGCGATAATATTTGAGCAAAATTATTTTTTTGTTTTGTTACATCCAACGTAATTTGTTGGTAACGTGGTTCGACATTTCTAACTTTTGGAAACAACCAAATTTGAAACAACTTCGTTTGTTTGTCGTGATTGGGATTGAACTCACTGTGTTGCACTCCGGTTCCAGCACTCATCACTTGAACATCACCTGTTTTAATGGTTTCGGTATTTCCCATGCTGTCTTTGTGGGCTAAATCGCCTTCGAGCGGAATGGTAATGATTTCCATATTATCGTGTGGATGTGTTCCAAAACCCATTCCAGCTGCAACTGTATCGTCATTCAATACGCGCAACATTCCAAATTGCACTCTATCCGCATTGTACCAACTTGCAAAACTAAAACTATGGTATGCATTTAACCAACCATGATCGGCGTGACCTCTTGTATTTGCTTTGTGTAAAACTGTAT
>JAZKGN010000076.1:0-5415 GCA_040385945.1 Bacteroidota bacterium | reverse complement strand
TCTCAATTCTTCCTGAAGAAGATTGTAATGCAGTTATTTTATTATTTAAAACTAATTAGTTTTTGATGAATTTTTTGGCAGATGAATTTCCTTCAGCATTAGTAAAGTTAATTACATACATACCTGAATTTAAATTAGAAACATCTATTGTTTGAATTCCATAATTCAAACTAGTAGCATATACCGTTTTACCATTCAAATCGTATATAGTCATTGAAGTACTTTTTAATACGTCAAAAACCAATTCGTTTTGAACCATAGTCGACTTAACAATAACACCTGACGTTTGTAATTGATTAATATCATCAATAGACAAACTTGGATCATAACGATACGTTACATCAACAAAGTTTCCAGATGGATTTCCTGCTTGAAAAAAACGGAAAGCATAATCTTTTGGAAATGGTGCAGAAACTGAAGCTAAAGGAGTATTTAAAAAATGTCCGTCATTACCACTTTGAGCACCAGGTGCAAGAGTTAAATAAGGTAAATTAATAGGATAATTAGACCCTTCTTCAACAGAAGCTAAACATTCGTTAGCAAAACACAATTCAAAACCTATTCCGTCATTATTAACTAACGAGGTACAATTAATTCTAACATTTGTCGAAGCGGTTGTTGATGTATTAACTACGTAAAAATCTAACTCTGCTGTAGGAAATGTCACTGTATTAAATGCAATTACTTCCCCGCTGTTAATCGGTGTTCCATTGTGTTTTTTAAGAGCAATTTGAGAAAACCCTATTGCACTAATTAAAACTGAAGTTAAAAGTAAAATTTTTTTCATTTCATTTTAATATTAAAAAACACAGAAAATCCTACTGTGGATTTTCTGTGTTTTTATTAGAATTCATTATTTTAAAATTATTTTTTGTGTTTGTTGAACACCTTCATTTGTTGTGATTTTCGCCAAATAAATTCCTTTTTGTAAAGAAGATAAATTCATTTGTGAATCATTAGAAACTTCATTCATAGTGAAAACCACTTTACCACTGATGTCTGTAATAACAACATTAACAGGAGTTTCTGTAGCAATTCTTACAATTCCTGTTGAAGGGTTTGGCCAAACTTTAAAACTAGCAGTATCAAACTCACTTGTTGACAAGGCATTAGTAGCATATTTTGCTTGCATGATTGCCTTAGTAGTTTGATTTTGAATGAATACTACTACATCTAAATCGTCCATTTCTTCAATGTTCAATCCTGTTAAAGTAGCTTGTAATGTAGTACTAGTAGCAACATCATGTGTAAAATTAATGGTAGTTCCTTGAGCATCTGGCAACATCTTCATCATTACATTTTTAAACGATGTTTCACCATTAGTAGCTATATTTCCAGTAGTTATTTTTTCTACAACTGCAACATGTAGTTTATATGATCCTGTTAAATAAGGAGTCGTATTTACTACAACCGTCATTTCATCTCCAACTAAGGCTCTAGTAGCATTTAACATAAAATAAGCAGGTGCAGCTAGCGCATTATTCAAATCGGTTTGTAATTGAGCTGTGCTAAAATTAGTTCCATCTTTTGAATCAACATACAATGTTGGTGCTCCATTTACTCCGTAGTATCCTACTCTTGTTCCGATTTCTGCTGTATAATATGGATCTCCAGCACCAGGCCAGTTTACTTGATAACAAATTAAAGCCAAATTATCGTGATTTGTTCCTGTAGTATAAAAAGGATTGAAATAATTTGTGTTAAAACCATAACAAGGATTACAAGTAGAACTTGAGAATTTTTCGTATAGAGGAAAACGAGCAGTAGTATTACTCGCTACCGATATCGATTTCATAATTTGATTATTAGTAGCATCACCGTCAGTTGCGCCATTATTAATATTTGAAACCCATGTTCTAACAGAATACAAACCTGGAGTAGCAGCCCATTGATTGCTGTGTGTAAAATCATACGTTTGACCAGCTGCAATGTTTAAACCTGTTAACGATTGCGTATATATTGTTCCAGAATCAACTTGCCAATTAACATCAATAGAATTAATTGTAGTTAATCCTAAATTTTTAATTGTTCCTGCAACTGCAGTTGAACCATTTAAAATTATACTATTCATAGTAAACAAATTCATTTCAGCATCATTTGATTGAATTTGTTCTATCGAAACCTCATCGACAAAAATATTGTTTCCATAAACAGAAGTTCCAAGTAAATGAATATATCCTGTCCCTGTAAGATTACCCGGAATATCAAACGCATAAGAATACCATCCATCAGCACTAACTATTGGCGCTAAAGTTCTTGATCTGTTAACTGTTCCTAATAAAGTTCCTCCTGCAGCTCCAGTAGTATTGTAGTAAACTTTTACATTATCTGCATCTGTTGGATAACCTGAATCTCTGAACATTTTAAATTTAACTCTATAGGTTGCTCCTGTAAAAGTCATTGCTGGCGAAGTTAATCTACCTGTTCCACCTGCAGGAATTGCATACGAATTAAAACGTGCCATACCTGCTCCTGCATAAGGCGCACAAGTTGGCGCTCCACCGGTAGTTCTTCTTGCCCAAGCAGCAATGGTAGTTCCTGCATCGCTAGTTGTACTGGTTGAAGTCCATCCTAATGCAGTGTCAAAATTTTGTGAAGCGATTACTTGTGCCTCACTTAAAAAGGAAAGTAATAAAAACGAAAAAAGGAAAGTAATTTTTCTCATGTTTGTAGTTTAATTGAAGTTAGTTAATAGTTATGGTTTTTTTTAGTTTGGCAAAGAAAGGTGTTTTTGATTTATTAAAAAAATTTTAAAACCATTTTTTTAACCATAATATGTTAATTTCTAAACATTTAAATTTTATTTTATGAAATGGCTTTTTTGTTTATATATTTGCAAAAAAAATGGGGATGTAGCTCAGTTGGCTAGAGTGCTTGACTGGCAGTCAAGAGGTCGTGGGTTCGAGCCCCATCTTCTCCACTTTACAAACGTCTTGTTTTTACAAGGCGTTTTTTATTTGCCTTCTTTTAAGTCTTGAGCGACTTTTTCTAATTCAGCATACCAATCTTCTCCAAATCTTCGAATTAACGCTTCTTTTACAAACTTATACACGGGCACTTCCAATTCGGCTCCCAAAGAACACGCTGGATCGCAAATGTCCCAACGGTCATAATTGACAGCGGCAAATTCGGTAAAATCTTTCACGCGTATCGGGTACAAATGACACGAAACGGGTTTTTTCCATGCAATGATACCTTGATTGTACGCTTGTTCGATACCACACAAAGCTGTTTTTCCGTCAAAAATAACATACGCACAATCTTTATTGTCGATTAATGGCGTTTCCATATCTTGATCGGTTCCCACCACCCAAGTTCCCAATCGTTCGATAGCTTCAATGCCTTCTTTGCGGAGAAACGGTTTTACTTTTGGATAAATTTCTTCTAAAATTTTGGTTTCTTCTTCGCTCAAAGGAGCTCCCGCATCGCCATCAACACAACACGCACCGTGACAAGCTGAAAGATTGCAGACAAAATCTTTTTCTAATATATCTTCTGAAACGATGGTTTTTCCGAGTTGAAACATCTATTAATTTAGGATTAAGGATTTGTGATTTAGGAATCTAATATCCTGCAAAAATACAAATGAAAAATTAGCTTTTGGATACTATTACAATGGAATGCAGTATTTTTGTAAAAATTTTAGGTTATGGAAATCAATTGGAGAGAAATCGCAACAGCAACTATGGTCTTGTTTGCAGTAATTGATATCATTGGAAGCATTCCGATTATTATTGATTTGCGAACAAAATTTGGTCATATCCAATCGGGGAAAGCCGCTTTGGTTTCGGCCGGAATCATGATTGCCTTTTTGTTTGTTGGCGAAGAAATTTTGAAACTCATCGGTATTGATGTCAACTCCTTTGCTGTAGCTGGTGCGTTTGTGCTGTTTTTTTTAGCACTCGAAATGATTTTGGGAATTCGGTTGTATCGCGATGAAGAAGCGACTTCGGCTTCTATTGTTCCTATAGCGTTTCCGTTGGTTGCTGGAGCAGGAACGATGACAACCTTACTTTCACTTCGAGCAGAATTTCAATCGATAAACATTATCATTGCCATCGTTTTGAACATTATTTTGGTGTATGGCGTTTTAAAATCGTCGTCCAAAATTGAAAAAGCCTTGAGCAAAAATGGCATTAGCATTATCAGAAAAGTCTTTGGTGTCGTGCTATTGGCGATTGCTGTTAAATTATTTGCCGCTAATGTTAAAGATTTATTTGTATAAATTGAAATTTACTACTTTTGTTGTCTAATTGTATATGATGAAAACTTTCACCACTTTTTTAATTTTTGTAGCGATAGCGCTTATTATCTTCAATGTTACTTTATTGGATTTTAACAATCCGCTTGAAGGGAACAGTATGGTTGCATTAATTGGAATTGCAGCAGCTTTCTGTGCTGTTTTTATTCTTCTAATTTTTAAGATGTCTAAAAAAATAGACGAAAAACTTAAAAATCACTAATGTTTGATGTACTGATAATTGGCGGTGGCGTTTCGGGCGTTTCTTGTGCTTTGGTATTAGGATCAGCTAAAAACAAATCTTTTGTTCAAGACAAAAAAATCGGAATCATTGCCCACCAAAAAACATCGTCACTTCAAGAAGCTTTATTTAATAATGCATACGGAATTCCAGCTGGCAAGTTAGGTGCCGAATTGCTAACGGAAAGTGTCGCACAATTGCACGATTTATATCCACACGTGGCACAAATTGAAGGCGAAAAAGTCTTAAAAATTGAAGGTCGTTTTCCGAATTTTACTGTCATTACCAATAAAAATTCGTATCCAACCAAAAACATCGTAGTGGCGATTGGCTATTCAAATACATTTGATATTGAAGGATTGTTTCTCTTTGTAGAACCACACAAAAAAGCCATTCCCGAAAAACAACGCATTCAACTAAAAAACATCGACCATAAAGTGGCTGATGGCATTTATGTTGCCGGAACACTTGCTGGTTGGAGAAGCCAATTGGCTATTGCCGCCGGAAGTGGCGCTGCCGTTGCTACTGATATTTTGACTTTATGGAATAACGGAGTTTCGAGTCAGAGTCATGATTCTATAAAAAAAGGGCCGAGCGTATAAAAATAGTCTGGCAGACTATTTTTAGCAAAGGAGCCAGGTGGCGCTTGGGCATTACTTCAAAACCGCTTTTATCATCTTATCTTCTTTCAATACAATTTGATAGTATTGGCTTTCGCCGAAAAGTTGTCGGGCGAATTCTGCTGCTAAGAAGCGATTGACAAGTGCTTTGTTTTTATCCAAATTGATGGTTAAACCTGCATTAAACAAGTAGTTTTTGAAATTTTTGATATAGGTGTCGTTTGCCAAAACTTTGGCAATTACTTGTTCGAGATTGTTGTTTTTGAACGAATTTCGGTCTTTGTCTAATTCTTCAAAAACAAAATGACCAACAA
>JAZKGN010000075.1:0-19173 GCA_040385945.1 Bacteroidota bacterium | reverse complement strand
AGCCACCTGGAGCTCGTGCTCGTGTAGCACTTTCAGGATTATCTATTGCTGAGTACTTCCGTGATGGAGCTGGTTCAGACCAAGGTAAAGACGTACTTTTCTTCGTTGATAACATCTTCCGTTTTACACAAGCAGGTTCAGAGGTTTCGGCACTTTTAGGTCGTATGCCATCTGCAGTAGGATATCAACCAACATTAGCAACCGAAATGGGTGCGATGCAAGAAAGAATTACTTCTACTAAAAAAGGATCTATTACATCGGTACAAGCGGTTTACGTTCCTGCGGATGACTTAACAGACCCTGCACCAGCAACTACGTTTGCTCACTTAGATGCAACAACGGTATTGTCTCGTAAAATTGCTGAGTTAGGTATTTATCCTGCAGTAGATCCATTGGATTCTACTTCAAGAATCTTAACACCAGAAATTTTAGGAGCTGAACACTACGACTGTGCACAAAGAGTAAAAGAAATCCTTCAAAAATACAAACAATTACAAGATATCATCGCCATCTTAGGTATGGAAGAATTATCAGAAGAAGATAAACTTTCGGTATCAAGAGCACGTAGAGTTCAACGTTTCTTGTCTCAACCTTTCCACGTAGCAGAGCAATTTACAGGTATTCCTGGAGTATTGGTTGATATTAAAGATACAATCAAAGGATTCAACATGATTATCGACGGTGAATTAGATCACTTGCCAGAAGCAGCTTTCAACCTTAAAGGAACAATTGAAGATGCTATCGAAGCTGGTCAAAAAATGTTGGCAGAAGCGTAATAAATTAGGAATTAGGAAGCAACGAATTAGGATTTTTTATATTCTAAATCCCAAATCCTAAATCTTAAATCCTAAATTAAAAATTATGATTTTAGAAATAGTATCACCAGAAGCTACATTATTCAAAGGCGAAGTTACTTCGGTTTCATTGCCAGGTGTAAGCGGTTCGTTTCAAGTTTTGAACAATCACGCACCAATAGTTTCTACGTTAAAACAAGGAACCGTAAAGATTGTGGCTCCCGAATTTAAACTAGGAAAAGAGGTTGCCGATAAGTTTGTTAAAATCAATGACACTACTTTCACCTTAGAAATTGCGTCAGGAACTATCGAAATGAAAGACAATAAAATAATTGTATTAGCTGATTAACAAAATTATGTTGATAACAAAAATAAAAAGTCGTGCAAAATTGCACGGCTTTTTTTATTTTTGGTAAATGGATACGAATCAAAACGAAATACTCATCAGTCAATACAAGCGTCCAGCTTGGCATTTTATCCTCGGCGGATTGTTTTACATTGCTGCTATTGGATTAACTATTTATGCGTTTTATCAACTCTATACGTTTCCAGAAGACTATTCGTACGAAAAAGACTTGGGAGGAAATTTAACTATCGCCCTGTTTGCTCTTGTTGCAGGCTTAGGCTCTTCAATTGTAAGAACGCGTTACCTTAATTTGGAGAAAGAAAAACTACAAACGGAATTTCGTTTATGGTTTCTAAAAATCAGAATTCAATCCTCAATGCCCGAATTGGAGTATGTGTCGGTTTTCAAAAATGAAAGTACTGAGACGTACGAAGTCAATCTCTGGTACGAAGGAAACCACCATTTCAATGTAGACAACTTTGACGAAGCTGAACCAGCTTTCGAATATGCTAAGGAATTCTCTGAAAAATTAAATCTGAAAGTATTGGATGCTTCCGTAAAGGGCAATTCCAAATGGATTTAGAACAAAAGGAAATAGTTGTCAGCCAAGGAAAAAGACCATTGTGGCAAATCATAATTGCTGCTTTTTTATACACGATTTCCTTGTTTTTCATATTCTACTTCTTTTATCTGGCTTATGAAGGCATAAACAATCCAAATTTATTTAGAGGAATATTGAGAGAGTTCCCTATGTGCGCAACTTATGCATTCTTGGGAGGAGTAAGTTTTTCATTAGTAAAAACAATCTACATTAATCCTGAAAAAGGAAAACTCAAAACTGAATTGCGCGTCGGTGTTGTCAAAGTGTATCACCATTCATCAATTCCCCAGCTCGACTATGTTTCCATCTTTAAACATCCCGATTCCGATATTTTTGAAGTAAACTTATGGTACAACCGAAACAAACATTATAAGGTTGCTAAGTTTGAAGAATTTCAATATGCATTTGACTTTGGATTATTGTTTTCCAACAAACTCAACATCGATTTACTTGACGCCACCGAAAAAGGAAATTCTGAATGGATTGATAAAAGTGCACTTTAATTTCAATGCAGTAATCCCCAAAACCCATTCGAAATATACATTCGTATAACAGAACCCGAAATAATTGTCCAAGTCATAAAACTTACAACACTTACTCCAAGTGCTTTTAAAAAGGCCAATTTCGTCGTTTTGCTCAAAAAACCATAATAGAAAGTCGAAAAATAAACCAACTGCACAACAAAGAAAATCACAACCGCATAATAATACGGAAAATGAAACAAATACGAAATCGGCAAGATGATTAAGGCATAAATTAAAATACAAATCCCCAACATATACATTCCTGCAATTAAATGTTCAATATAATTGTATTTTCCTTTTCTGTAAAAAAGCCAGAAAATAAATGCCGACAAAGGAAGCGAACACATCGCCATTAAATTAGAATACTTGGCCGTAAAATGCGTTACATTTTCTTTCCGCTCGTAAATTCCTATTGCAAAAGCTTTATCGTGCGGATTGGTAATTTCTTTAAGATTTGGATATTTCTTTTCCAAACTTATATTTTCCTTTGTTTCACCCAAAGTCGACATGAAAACAAAAACCGTAGCAATGAGTAAAAAAAAGTTGAGTGGTGGAAAATATTTCTTGCGTTTTCCATCGATATACTCTCTGGCAACAATGCCACGTTTGAGTATTAAATCGCGAATCAATTGAAAAATTCCTTTGTCAACATGAGTAAAATAATGCATCGCCTCATGTAAAATATCATGAAAAGTTAATCGATGCAGATGCACTTTCTGACTGCACTTTGGGCAATACACAAATGCTTCATCATTTTCAGTATGGCAATTTTTACAAATGAATTCCATGGTCACTTTTTTACTGCAATGTACAAATTTCTTTAATTTGATTATTCATAGCTATCGATTTTCTACATTTGTAAACTATGAAATCCTTTCCAAAATCATTAGTGCAAAAACTACAACAACGCGAGCAAAACAATGCCTTGCGAAAATTGCCATCTCCGAATAATGCAATCGATTTTGCTTCCAATGATTATTTGGGTTTTGCCAAAAACGAGACCATTTTCAATCAAACGCATCAGTATTTACTTGACCATAACATCAAAACAAACGGTGCAACAGGCTCGCGATTGATCTCAGGAAATCATGACCTCTATCAAATTACTGAAGCAGTTATTGCCGATTTTCATCAATCGGAAACAGCATTGATTTTTAATTCGGGTTACGATGCGAACGTAGGCTTTTTTAGTTCCGTTCCGCAACGCAACGATGTGATTTTATACGATGAATTGTGTCATGCTTCCATTCGTGACGGAATACAAATGAGCACTGCCAAAGCGTATAAATTTCAGCACAATGATGATCGAGAATTAGAAATGTTGCTCACCAAATTCAAATCGGAGACAAACGAAGTTTATATCGTGACCGAAAGTGTTTTCTCTATGGATGGTGACACGCCCAATTTTGAACCACTTGTACTACTTTCAGAAAAATACAACAGTCATTTAGTGGTGGATGAAGCTCATGCTTTGGGTGTTTTTGGAGAAAAAGGCGAAGGCATTATCCAAGGCTTAGGATTGCATGACAAAGTTTTTGCCCGAATCATGACCTTCGGAAAAGGATTGGGTTGCCATGGTGCTGCTGTTCTTGGAAGTGAAGATTTGAAAAAATACCTTGTCAATTATGCCCGAAGTTTTATTTATACTACCGGTTTATCACCTCATTCGGTTGCGACCATTTTAATTGCGTACCAACAACTGTCTATGGAAAAAGCAACGTTACAACAATTAAAAAGCAACATCCAATACTTCAATCAACAAAAAATCCAACTCGGATTAAAACCATTGTTTGTGTATAGCAAATCGGCCATTCAATGTGCTATCATTCCGGGTAACGAGAAAGTGAAATCGATCGCAAATCAACTTCAAGAAAAAGATTTTGATGTCAAACCCATTCTTTCTCCTACGGTTCCTGAAGGCCAAGAACGATTGCGGTTTTGTTTGCACAGTTACAATTCGGAAAAAGAAATCTCGGAAGTGTTACAATTGTTGGCTACTTTTGTGTTCTAATCATTATGTAGATTATTACACTGAGATGCTCAGAGAATTTCACAGAGAAAATCGGAGTTTTTAAATCTAAATCTCGTGAAACAAAAGTATATGGAAGATAGTTTTACTTTAATCGGTCGTTTTCAATATTCATCAGAAGCTTTAATTTATAAAGGGAAATTAGAGTCGGAAGGAATTATGGTTTTCATGAGAGACAACAATACCATTGATACGAATCCGTTGTACAGCAATGCTATTGGCGGCGTCAAACTTTTCGTTAAAGATAAAGACGTAGTTAACGCTAACTCTATTCTTTCTCAAATCAGTAACTATTCTTTAGACGACAATAATAAACTGATCAAATGCCCAAAATGTGATGTAGAACAAATCGAGATGGTCACATCGATAAAAGACATAAAATCATTCTTGTCTTTTATTTTTTCATTATTGTTTGTTGCTATTACACCAATTAATGTAAAGCACAAATACAAATGTAATAACTGTAAATTCGAATTCGATTAAAGATATTTTAAAACCCATGAAACTATTCATCACAGGAATCGGAACCGACGTTGGTAAAACCATCGCAGCTGCCATCATTACACAAGCGTTAGAAGCCGATTATTGGAAACCCATCCAAGCGGGTGATTTGGAGAATTCCGATAGTCATAAAATTGCCCAATACATTTCCAACGATACGACTACTATTCACGAAAACAGCTACAAACTCAACACGCCTGCTAGTCCTCATTTGGCTGCTGAGTTAGACGGAATTTCCATCGATTTACAACACATCACCGAACCAAAAACCAAAAATCATTTGGTTATTGAAGGCGCTGGCGGTGTTCTAGTTCCTTTAAACACTACCGACTGTGTCATCGATTTAATTAAAAAAGACTACAAAGTAATTGTCGTTTCGCGTCATTATTTAGGAAGCATCAACCACACCTTGCTCACTATTGAAGCATTACAAAATAGAAAAATAGCCGTAGCCGGAATCCTATTCTCTGGCGATGAAAACAAAGCTTCCGAAGCAATTATCCTAAAAAAAACCAACGTTAAATGCATTGGACGAATCGACACCGAACCGTATTTCGACCAAAACGTGATCCAATATTACGCTGATATATTCCGAGATAATCTTCTGAATTTATAAGATAATAGAAAATAGACTTTCCTATCTTTGTCAAAACGTATAGCGCATAGTCTTTTTTCTATACTCTATTATCTATATTCTTCAAAAATGAACCTTTCCGAAAGAGATAAAAAACACAATTGGCATCCATACACCCAACACCAAACAGCGCCGAATTTTCCTGCTATTGTAAAAGGGTCAGCCGCTTTATTGTGGGATGAAAACGGCAAAGAATACATTGACGCCATTGCTTCTTGGTGGGTAAATCCGTACGGTCATAGCAATACGTTTATCGCCGATGCTATTTACAAACAACTCACAACTTTAGAACACGTTTTGTTTGGTGGTTTTACACACGAACCTGCTGTGTTGCTTTCAGAAAAGTTGATGGAAATACTGCCTTCTAATCAAAAGAAAATCTTTTATTCCGACAATGGTTCGACTGCGGTAGAAGTAGCCTTAAAAGTGGCACTACAATACAACTACAACAAAGGATTCGCTAAAACCAAAGTCATTGCTTTTGAAGGTGCCTTTCACGGCGACACTTTTGGTGCGATGGCAGCAAGTGGTATTTCTTTTTTTACAGAAGCTTTCAAAGGATCGTTGTTGGAAGTCGTTCGGATTCCGGTTCCAACTTCTGGCAACGAAGAAAAAAGCCTACAAATCCTAGAAAATTTGGTGAAAACCAATGAATATGCAGCATTTATCTTTGAACCTTTAGTGCAAGGTGCTGCCGGAATGGTCATGTATGCTCCCGAAATTCTCGACAAAATGCTTGCTATTTGTCAACAAAATAAGGTGTTTACCATTGCCGATGAAGTCATGACAGGTTTTGGAAAAACAGGAAAAACTTTTGCTTGCGATTACCTTCAAAAGCAACCCGACATGATGTGCTTGTCGAAAGCCTTAACTGGCGGCACCATTCCGATGGCATTGACGACTTTTTCTCAGGAACTTTTTGACGGATTTTTGAATGACAATGTAAACCATGCGTTGTTTCACGGGCATACATTTACGGCCAATCCGACAGGTTGCGCGGCTGCTTTGGCGAGTATTGCTTTGCTACAATCGGATGACATGCAAACTAATATTCAGCAAATCAATCAAAGTCATTTGGCATTTGAGAAAACCATTCGAAACCATCCAAAAGTAAAAACCACTAGAGTGTTAGGTGTCATCTTTGCTTTGGAAATAAAAACGGATAATCAGGAAAGTTATTACGGAAATTTACGCAACAAGTTGTATGATTTTTTTATCGAAAATGGCGTGATTTTACGACCTGTTGGCAACATTATTTACATTTTGCCTCCTTATATCATTACTCAAAATCAGTTGCGAAAAGTGTATGAAACTGTCGAAAAAGCACTTGAAATAGTATAATTATTTTTCACAACAAAATTCACAAACCTTGCGAACTTTGCATAAAACTTTGCGAACTTTGCGGTTAAATTTCAAATCTTGAAAAACAAAATTGCCATAACATCACTTGCCTCCATTTCACCATTAGGAACTCATCCTGACGAAATTTGGCAAAACTATCTTTCGGATGAAACCCTAATTACCACCAAAGAATTCAATGGTAAAAAGCAATTCGTTGCTAACATTCCTTTGGATGACAGAAAAGAAATAGACCTCTTACGAAAATCGGCAATCAAATACAAAGCATTAGACGAAACGGTATTGCTTGCGATTTTAGTTTCGCGAAAAGCCATTGCAAATGCGGGTTGGAAAAACACTGACGAATTCGGAATCAATATTGGTTCTTCTCGTGGCGCTACTCAATTATTTGAAAAGCACCACACCGAATTTTTACAAACTGGAAAAACCGCAACCTTAACTTCTCCAACGACCACTTTGGGAAACATCTCGTCTTGGGTGGCACACGATTTAAAAAATAACGGCCCCGAAATATCCCATTCCATTACTTGTTCTACTGCTTTGCATGCCATTTTAAATGCTGTTGCTTGGCTACAATCGGGAATGGCAACCAAGTTTTTGGTAGGCGGAAGTGAAGCACCATTGACTGCTTTTACCATGGCACAAATGCATGCTTTGAAAATTTATGCTACTGAAAATTCGGCTTTTCCATGCAGGGCCTTCGATTTGCAAAAAACCAAAAATTCGATGGTGCTCGGCGAAAGTGCTGCTGTGGCGTGCCTTGAAGTAGGAAAAAAGAAAAATGCATTGGCTTACATTGAAGGATTTGGTTATGCCACCGATACGATTGAGCACAACATTTCGATTTCTGATGAAGCCGAATGTTTTCAAAAATCGATGAAAATGGCGTTGCAAAATACATCTCTAGAAGAAGTTGATGCTATTGTAATGCACGCTCCTGGAACCTTAAAAGGCGACACCTCCGAATACAAAGCCATCGTAAAAATCTTTGGAAAAAACCATCCAATGCTTACGACAAACAAATGGAAAATCGGACATACTTTTGGTGCTTCTGGAATGTTGAATCTGGAATTGGCAATTTTAATGATGCAGCACAATCAGTTCATCGCGGTGCCTTTTGCAGAAAAACAGAAGGTGAAAAAAGATATTAAAAAAGTCTTGATAAACGCCGTTGGTTTTGGAGGAAATGCTGTGAGTATTTTGTTGTCGAAGGAATACTAGCTTTCTAGCTTCTTTGCTTTTTCATAAATCCAATCACTTTCCCAGCCTTTTCGCAACAAAAAATCGCAGAACTTCTTGCGCTTTTTTAGTGGATTTTTCTCTGTTATGGTATCCCAATATTTTTCGGCTAACGTTTGAAAAGTAGTTTCGTATTCGTCTGACGGAATTCCCTTTATCGATTTTGAAATCAGATAATCGGAAATTTTTCGGGCTTTCAATTCGTTTTTAATGCGAATCTTTCCCCATTTTTTTTGATGGAATTTGCTAATTGAAAATACTGATGCAAATCGCTCTTCATTTAGAAAGTTCTGTTGAATAAGATGAACGATAACCTGATCTTTTTCTTGCTCAGTTACGTTGAAACCTCTTAATTTTTCATTCACCTCAACATGACAACGCTCTTGGTACGAACAGTAATATTCTAACTTTTGTACTATTTCTGAGAGGCTGAGTGATGAATCCAAACTATTGAATTGAAGCCGTTATTTTCCTTTTACGGAAGCTTCTAAATTTCGTTCTATTTTATGTTCTGGACGCGTCCATTTTGGTTTTTCGCCAAGCGATTGGTATTGCGAATCTTCAGCTTCAACGGTTTCGGGTTGTGCCACTTTTACGAAAGGTTTTTGCGGAATCAAGCCCAACATTTCAAACATTTTCATGTCTTCATTCACATCCGGATTTGGAGTAGTAAGTAGTTTATCACCAGCAAAAATAGAATTCGCTCCTGCGAAAAAGCACATTGCTTGTCCTTCGCGACTCATGTTCATTCTTCCTGCTGAAAGTCGAACTTGCGTTTCTGGCATCACAATTCGAGTGGTTGCTACCATACGAATCATCTCCCAAATTTCAACTGGTTTTTCTTCTTCCAAAGGTGTTCCTTCAACTGCAACTAAGGCATTTATTGGCACCGATTCGGGTTGTGGACTCAAAGTAGACAAAGCGACTAACATTCCGGCTCTGTCTTCGACACTTTCTCCCATTCCGATAATTCCACCACTACAAACCGTTACATTAGTTTTACGGACGTTTTCTATGGTTTGCAAACGGTCTTCAAAACCGCGTGTTGAAATTACTTCTTTATAATATTCTTCCGATGTATCTAAATTATGATTGTAGGCATACAAACCTGCTTCAGCTAAACGATGTGCTTGATTTTCGGTAATCATTCCAAGTGTACAACACACTTCCATATCCAATTTGTTGATGGTTCGCACCATTTCCAAAACTTGATCAAATTCGGGTCCGTCTTTTACATTTCGCCAAGCCGCTCCCATACAAACTCGTGATGAACCACTTGATTTTGCTCGCAAAGCTTGCGCTTTTACTTGGCTTACCGACATTAAGTCGTTGCCTTCAATATCGGTATGATAACGTGCTGCCTGAGGACAATAGCCACAATCTTCTGGGCATCCACCTGTTTTAATAGATAATAAAGTAGAAACCTGAACCACGTTTGGATCGTGAGATTGTCTGTGAATGGTAGCTGCTTCATACATCAAATCCATTAAAGGTTTGTTGTAAATAGCAATGATTTCTTCTTTAGTCCAATTGTGTTTAGTGACGCTCATTAGATGCAAATTTTGTTGCATCAAAAGTAGTTAATTTGTTTTAAGAAACAAAACAGGTAAAGGGCTGTTTCTTTAACTTTGTGATTTGGTTTTGTTTTGCCAAAACTGCATGCTGACAAAACATACTACCAATCCAGAAACAATTCCTTCAAATAACAATCCAAAAATATACGAAGTTACGGTTGGATCACCAGCAAATAAAACGCCGTCGGAAAGATGTTCCAAAAACGGTTGTCCTCCTCTTGCGTATATGTACAACACTAAGGCAATAACGCTTAAAACTACTCCAACACTAGAGGTAATGGCTGCAGACAGCAGGTTGTCTAGATAGGCTAATTTTTTTTCTTTGAAGTTCGATTGCAGTGTTCTATTCACACCATAATACACAATTAATAAATTAAAAAATCGTAGGTAATGGATATCTGAAAATCCTAGAAGTTCCACTATACCGAAGTAAATAGACAGACCAACAAATATTATAAAGCCATTAATAAATTCCTTCGTTAATTTCATAATGATGTGTTTTAATGTTAAAAAACAGAAAATTCTACTCTCAAATTTATGAAAAATAAGTTGGTTTTTAAAAAATTAACAATAAAAAAATAGTTAATGTATTATAGCGTCGCAACAAAGTCTTGCGCAAACAATTGGTCTTTAGCTATTTGGGCTTTCAAATCATCGAGCAAATTGAACTTGATTTCCTCTCTAATATAATGAAGCAAAGCAATCTCGATATTTTGATTGTATAGATCGGCATTGAAATCGAGAAAATGCACTTCAACAGTTTGTCCTTCTCCATCCACTGTTGGGCGGTTGCCAATGTTCATCATACCAAAAACCAGCTGACCGTTTATAATCGATTTTACAACATAAACGCCTTTTTTTGGAAGTAGTTTATAGTCTTCAATATTTGAAATATTAGCTGTTGGGAAGCCAATAGTTCTTCCTAGTTGTTTGCCTTTGATTACGGTTCCAGAAAAAGAATACTCGTACCCTAAATATTGATTTGCCAAATTGATATTCCCTTCTAAAATAGCCGTTCTTATTTTGGTTGAGCTAATGGCTATTTCGTTGATTTCTTCAACAGAAATTTGTTCGACTTCAAAATCATATTGATTTCCATACACAATTAAATCATCAATATTAGCGGTTCTGTTGCGTCCAAAACGATGGTCATAACCAATAATTATTTTTTGAATATTGAATTTATCGATTAGAATAGTCTTGACAAACTCTTCTGCGGTAAGTCTTGAAAATTCATAATCAAATGGATGAATAATCAAACAATCGATTCCTAATTGGTCAAACAACTGAATCTTTTCATTGATGGTATTGAGTAATTTGATTTCACTTTTTTCCTGTAGAACCATTCTAGGATGAGGAAAAAAAGTTAAGACCACACTTTCTAAGTTAGCTGCTTTAGCTTGAGCAACTACTTTTTCTAAAATTTTTTTGTGTCCTAAATGAACTCCGTCAAAGGTGCCAATCGTAATAATGGTTTTGCCTAAGAATTGGGAATCGTTAATAGATGTTATGGTTTTCAATACACGTACATTTTAGAACTGCGAAATTACGCTAAAGTCTTTAAAATAAAAAAGAGGATTGAATAAAATCCAATCCTCTTTTTATTTATGTATGCTAATTATTCTTTTATAAAACGCAATGTTTTTCTTTCATTGTTTTTTTCAATAGTCACAAAATACACCCCATTACTTAAATTGGTTGTATTGTATGTTAAATCACTTGATGCGCTTACCGTTTTAACAGCAACTACTTGCCCTAAAGTATTGTGGATTGTATAAGAACTTGGTAACTCTCCAGCTGTAGTATACGCAATTGAAATACTACCGTGAGCAGGATTTGGGAAAAGATACACATCGTTTAATCCGCCAAATTGATCGTTCCCTAAAACAGCTATATTAAATGCTTTAGATTCGGTAGTTCCATAAGAAGCTCCTGAAGCAACTGTTGTTAAACCATCAGTAGATTTAATATCATAATAACCTGCTCCAAAATCGCAACAAATACCATCACCGTATGTGTCATTTATTGTAAATGTATAACAAGTGTTGGTAGGTAAAGTCCAGTTTTGAGTAATTAGAGCTGGCATTGCTCCCACTGGTAAATTAGTGTATGGTCCGCCAGAATATAATGTTGTTCCAGCACTGTTTTTTAAATTCCAAGTAGTTTCTAAACCCCAACGGTCACCTTGCAAACGATATACAACATTAGTAAAACCGTAACTTGTTGGTGGTGGTGGAATTTCATAATAAGTAGTAACATCATTGTTTGTAGCACGTTGATCGGCTACACCATTAGCAGTAGTTAAAGAAGCCGAGAATACACCGTTAACAGCATTAACAATAGGCATATCAAAAGTAGCAAATTGATGGATTGTTAAATTTCCTGACCAATTGTATGTATTACTAGCTCCTCCATCGATATTATACGAAATTACAGCAGAAGTTAAATTAGAAGTTCCTCTATTAAAAATTGTTACCTTAATAGTTGGTCCGCTTCCTGAAGGACAAGTTGAAGAACCAATTGCTGTACAAACAGTCTCTAATTTTATTTCAC
Source organism: Bacteroidota bacterium (assembly GCA_040385945.1). Lineage (GTDB taxonomy): Bacteria > Bacteroidota > Bacteroidia > Flavobacteriales > Flavobacteriaceae > Flavobacterium. The sequence continues at coordinate 7,019 of JAZKGN010000075.1, read as the reverse complement.
CATCATTTGCGAATAACGGAATTGGTTGATCTTTAGTAGATGTTTTTAATGATAGCCTTCTTGTTGCATTATTCATAACAACGGTCATCCTTGCTTTTTGATCAAGTGTGTATATGTTCATACAAGAATCGTCGGTATAATCCATATAGTTTTGAACCATTTCATTACCTGTTGTACAAGCTGCAACAGTTGGACAACCATAATTTGCAGTATGAGCTGTTGGTGTATCAGCACAATAATCGTTTCCGCAAGCTGCATCTCCCCAAATATGTCTTAATCCTAAAAAGTGACCAACTTCATGTGTCATCGTTCTACCTTTATCATACGAATTATCTGTAAACAATCCACCAGGGACAATAAGTCTAGATCCGAAAGTTCCATAATTTGAAACCACACCATCTGTAGTAGAACTACCTCCGTTTGCAGCTAAATCAGCTAATGTTGAATTACTTGGAAATTGTGCATACCCTAATAAAGGAAGAGACCCAAAATTTACAGACCACATGTTCATATATTGAGATGCATTCCAAATTGTAACTGGTTTTACAGAACTATTTACCAAAGCAATTGTAGCGCCGTTAGAACCTGCATTCCAATCTGGTGTACAAAGATTAACTCTGTCGATTCCGTTTGTAGGATTTCCTGACGGATCCACTTTTGCCAATGCAAATTGAATTTGAGTATCAGCTCCAACAATACTTGTATTAAAACCTGGAGTTCCTGTAAGTCTTCTAAAATCGTTGTTCAAAACAGTAATTTGAGATTCAACCTGAGCATCTGTAATATTTGGTGCAGTACCAACTGGCTCTCCATTGTGAATAACGTGAACTACAACCGGAATAGTTATAATTCCTCCAGCTTCTGATCTATATGCAGGGCTGTTTTTGTAGTTTTCAATTAATGGCATAATCCAAGATTCGAATTGCTCGTCAGTCATTCTTTTCGAGTCGTTATCTTGAAGATATTGCTCATATTCTGTTGAAGCACATCGAACAGTTCCTGTTGGTGAAACATTAGCCGCTTTTTCATCGGAAACTTTTGTCTTAGTTTTTTGACTATATCCTATTGAAAAGGAGAGTAAAGAAACTAATAATAACGTAATTTTTTTCATGATTTTTTAGTTAATTAGTATAGCTCGTAAAATTATAAAAAAATTATATTCCATACTGTTAAAATGTTGCTTTTATGTAAATTATTTTCCGTTAAATTCATTCATTGTGTTGTTCAAACCTGATAGTGCAAAAGATGTAATAATATTGGCAGCCAGTTCTAATCTTTCTGGAAGTGTCTTATTTTCTTCGTCGCTCCATTCGCCTAAAACATAATTTACTTGTTGCCCTTTTTTAAATTCATCACTTATTCCGAATCGGAAACGAGGATATTCTGTAGTGTTTAAAACCAATTGAATGTTTTTCAATCCGTTGTGACCGCCATCACTTCCTTTCGATTTGATACGAATGGTTCCGAAAGACAAATTCAAATCGTCGGTAATGACAAGTATATTTTCTTTAGCTATGTTTTCTTTTTCCATCCAATATTTCACCGCTTTACCACTTAGGTTCATATAGGTGTTTGGTTTTAAAAAAAGTAAAGTTCTTCCTTTAATTTTGTATTCAGTGACATCTCCTAATTTGGCGGTTTGAAACGACAACGCTTCTTTTCTTGCAAAAAAATCCAACACTTTAAAACCTATATTGTGTCGTGTGTTTACATATTCTGCGCCAATATTTCCGAGGCCAACAATTAAAAACTTCTTCATTGGATCAATAGTTTCTTTTTCTTTTTTTGTAAATATCTTAGTCAACCAATTCATTTTGTAAATGTAATGCAATTTGAAAAAGAGAGAAATTTTCCAACTAAAAAATAAAGGCGTCACTTTCGCAACGCCTTTACTAATCAAATACTAAAATTTAGTTATTTTCCCAACAACAATATTTCGTTGGCAACGATTTCGGTGACATATTTTTTTTCACCGTTTTTATCATCGTAACTTCTGTGGGTTAATTTTCCATCAATGGCAATTTCTTTGCCTTTGGTTACGTATTTTTCGATAATCTCCGCTATTTTCCCCCAAGCAGTAACTCGATGCCATTCGGTTTGTTCTACTTTTTCACCTTTTTGATTGATGTAATGCTCGTTGGTAGCAAGTGTAAAAGTGGCTATTTTTTTATCTCCTTCAAGATTTTTGATTTCAGGTTCTTGTCCTACGTGTCCGATTAATTGTACCTTGTTTCTCATGGCGTTTAAAATTTAAATTAATATAAAATGTTTGTTTATAAATGGTGTCGATTGAAAATTGTTTTGTTTCATTTCGACGATGCAAAGTTGTAACGACTCGCCAACTTTAGTCGGTAATTAACCATTTAATTTCGGTTGTAATTATTTGTAACCGTTTGTAAACGGAAAATTTTAGTATATTTGATTGATTCTTAAAACAAATAAGCATGTCGAAAAACTGTTTAGAGTGTGGTGAAAAAATTGTAGGTCGCGAAGACAAAAAGTTTTGTAGCGATGGTTGTCGCAATGCCTACAACAACAAAATAAACAAAGACAGCACCAATTATATGCGTAACATTAACAATAAATTACGCAAAAATTACCGCATATTATCGGAACTTAATGTGGATGGAAAATCAAAAGCAACACGTGCAAAACTGTCGAGTAAAGGTTTTGATTTTGACCATTTCACAACCATTTTAAACACCAAATCGGGCAACACCTATTACTTTGTTTACGATCAAGGTTACCTGCTTTTGGACAATGATTTTTATATGTTGGTGAAAAAAGATATTTGATTTTAACCAACATCACATTTATTGCTTTAAGAACTATTTTTATACATAAACCAAAAAAGATGAAATCAAAACCAGTCGTTAGTCAAAAAGGGAAATCGTACGAAAATCTCATCAAACTATTTTTTATTGCTCTCATATTGTTCTTATATGGGCAAACTGTTAAATACGATTTCGCACTCGACGACGAACTTTTTATAATGAACAATCCGAAAGTAGAGAAAGGATTTGCCGGAATTGGAGACGCTTTCACAAAAGGAAGTTTAGACCATTTTATAGGGAGTAATTTTCAGATTTACCGACCTTTACAAATCTCCTTATTTTGTATTGAGAAGCAACTTTTCGGATTCAATGCAAGAGGTTTTCACTTTATGAATCTTATATTGTATTCGCTGATTGCTTTGGTTGTTTACAGCTTAATCAAAAAACTATTTCCGAAATTAGATCAGCTCTATCAACTCCTCATCGTTACCTTATTTATTACGCATCCAATTCACTCCGAAGTAGTCGCCAACGTTAAAAGCCAAGACGAATTGTTATCTGCCTTGTTTAATCTAGCTGCATTAAACTTTTTGTTTAAATTCCAAGCTGACCAATCAAAATTTAAATACTTAGCCACAGCTTTTTTTTGTTACCTCTTGGCATTGTTTTCTAAAGAAAGCTCTTTTGCTTTTGTGGTTATATTTCCGATAAGCTTGTACTTATTAAATAAGAATTCGATTAAAGAAAGTATTGTAAAATCGGTTCCGTTTTTTATTGCTGGTTTGTTTTTCTTATTGTGCCGACATTTTGTAATAAGTGGATTGGTAACCAACAACGAAACCACTATAATTGAAAATGTATTGTACGGTGCAAAAGGCTGGGAAATGATGTTGGGAACCAAACTCGAAATCGCTTTTTACTACATCCAAATGATGTTGTATCCGCATCCAATGTCTTGGGATTATTCGTTTAATCAAATTCCGTTAATGAGCATTACCGAATTTATTCCGCTTTTATCCTTAGCATCCTTTATTTTAATAGCATTGTTAATTGTTTTCAACCTTAAAAAAAGACAGGAAATTGCCTTCGGATTTTTATTTTTCATCATTCTTATTGTGCCAACCGCCAATGTGTTCTTTCTTAATGGAGCCACATTTGCCGAACGATTTTTATTCTTACCGTCTTTCGGATTTATAGTTGCCTTTGTATTCTTACTCATAAGTCTAACCCGAATGAATTCAGCCGAAATAACAGCAACGTCAAAAAAGTATGTGTTTTTATTTTCAATTGCATTAGTTATAGCAGCATGCACAATAACCTCGATGAGAGTTCCGGATTGGAAAAATAGTTACGCTGTTTTTAAATCGGGTGCCGCAAATTCACCCAACAGTAGCCGAACCACTATGGGATTAGGAACCTATTACATGAACATGGCCGAAGCAAGTACCGACTCCAATCAACGAATGGCCTATGTGGATAGTGCGATTACCTATATCGAAAAAAGCTTGAAAATATATCCAAAAAATCATACGGCTTCTTATAAATTAGGTTTGATTTATTCCATTCTTGATAAAAAAGAAAAATCAAAACACTATTATTTGCAATCCATTCGTTCTAATCCATCCAATGTTCAGGCTTTAGACAATCTCGGTGCTGTTTATGCCTCCGAGAACAAGTTTGATTCTGCTTATTATTATTTTGAAAAAGCCTACAAAATAGATGCTTTAAACGACATTACAGTAGCCAACATCGTCATTGCTTCCTACAATATGGGTCAGAATGAAAAAGCGATTGCCTATGGTGAAGAAGCAATTACAAATGGACTTGGCAATACTAAAATTTACAGTGTTCTCGCTGAAGCATACACTAAAGCTGGAAATCTAGAAAAAGCAAGCAAATACAGATTACTAGCACAAACAACACCACAGTAAAACGCAAAATAACAACAATGTGTTCCTTTTATATTGGATAAAACAGGTATGAAATGAGAAAAAAATACACTTCTTTATATTCCATGGTTGTGCTTTCAGCGCTTTTGTTTGGTATTTTTTACTTTATGATGCCTCAGGGTTATGATGTTGTAGAAGCGCCACTTTCACAATTTTCAACCAAACGTGCTTTGCAAAAAGTTAAAGAAATATCAGCCGAACCTCATTATGTTGGTTCTGAGAATCACGAAGTGGTAGCCAATTATTTGGTCAAAGAATTGCAAAATTTAGGATTACAAACCTCGTTTCAAGAAGGTTTTACCATGACCGAAAAGGGTACATTGGTAAAATCTAAAAATATCATTGCAAAAATTAACGGTTCGGCCAGCACTAAAGCGTTGGTGTTGCTTTCACATTATGATTCGGCACCACATTCTTTTTCGCATGGCGCAAGCGACGATGCTTCTGGAGTGGCTACGATTTTAGAAAGTGTTCGTGCTTTTTTACACAATAAGACGAAACATAAAAATGACATTATCATTCTGTTCTCCGATGCGGAAGAATTGGGTTTAAACGGCGCAGCACTTTTTGTCACCCAACACAAATGGGCATCGGATGTTGGTTTGGTACTCAATTTTGAAGCGCGAGGCTCTTCTGGACCAAGTTATATGTTGATGGAAACCAATGAAGGAAATGCTAAAATGGTTGACGCTTTTTCTGACGGAAAAGCACCTTATACTGTTTCCAATTCGTTAATGTATAGCATTTACAAAATGTTACCCAACGATACGGACTTGACGGTTTTTAGAGAAAACGGAAAAATACAAGGGTTCAATTTTGCTTTTATTGACAACCATTACGATTACCATACAGCGCAAGATGATTACCAACATTTGAATCCGAAATCACTGACGCACCAAGGAACTTACTTGTTTCCGTTGTTGCAGCATTTTTCAAATACCGATTTGAGCAACTTGAATTCAGCCGAAGATAAAGTTTATTTTTCGGTGCCATTTTCATTTGTAAGCTATCCTTTTTCATGGATTTTACCGATGGTTTTGATTGCTTTCGGATTGGTTTTATTGTTTGTTTTTATTGGATTAGGCAAACAAATTTTACGATTGGATGAAATCATAAAAGGTGCGTTGCATTTTTTAGGAGCGGTATTGGTTGCCGGATTTATAACCTATACGGGTTGGAAAATAGTGTTGCATTTTTACCCACAATACAATGAAATCCTACAAGGATTTACATATAACGGTCACGATTACATCTACGCATTTGTGAGTTTGACCTTAGCCATTTGCTTTTTATTTTATCAAAAAGAAGCCAAACGAAATTCGGAAATGAATCAAACAGTGATACCTCTTTTTATTTGGCTTATTATCAATGTTGTGCTTTTCTTCCAACTTCAAGGTGCTGGCTTTTTAATCATTCCTGTTATTTCGAGTTCGTTGATGTTGGGTTATTTTGTACTGACACAAAAATCGAATGCGGTTTTAAATGTAATTTTAGCCTTGCCGACTTTACTTCTCTTGGCGCCTTTTATTCAAATGTTTCCTATTGGTTTGGGATTGAAAATACTCGTTGGAAGTTCAGTGTTAACCGTACTAAGCTTTGGCTTATTGTTACCAATTTTTGGTTCGTTTACACAGAAAAAGATTTGGTCACTATTCTTCTTTTTATTGGCAATAGGATGGTTTGTAAAAGCACATCTATCTGCTGAATATACTGATGGAAAAGCAAAACCCAACTCTTTGGTATATGTTTTAAATTCCGATACCAACAAAGCCTATTGGGCAACGTATGACCAAAACTTGGATCAATGGACAAAAGGCTATTTGGGCGAAAAGCCGAAAGATGCAAAATTGTTAAACACTAATAAATTGTACAGCAAATACGGCAAGCAATATACCTTTATGGCGAATGCACCGTTGAAAGCAATTGCCAAACCAACTATCGAATTTTTGCGCGATACCATTAAAGGAAATCAACATTTGTATCGCATCAAAATCACTCCCAATCGAAAAGTAAATCGCTACGATATTTTTACCAAAACCAAAATGAAATTCAATAATTTGAAAGCTAATGGTGTAAAATCAATAGTATTTAAGAGCAATATAGCATCGAAAACTTCAGGCAAAGTATTGAGTTATTATGTGGTGGATAATCTTCCGTTGGAGTTAGAATTTTCTATAAACAAGACTAAAAAATTGGATTTAGAATTGATGGAAAGCTCTTTTGATTTACTATCCAATCCGTCGATCCGTATGGTAAAAAGAAAACCGTGGATGCTTCCGAAACCTTTTGTTTTGAC
>JAZKGN010000074.1:0-37661 GCA_040385945.1 Bacteroidota bacterium | reverse complement strand
AAGGAAAAGACGGCGATGTTGCTGTTTTCTTCGGATTGTCAGGAACAGGAAAAACCACTTTATCAACTGATCCAAAAAGAGAACTAATTGGAGATGACGAGCACGGTTGGGACAACGAAGGCGTTTTCAATTTTGAAGGTGGTTGCTATGCAAAAACTATCGATTTAAGTAAAGAAAACGAACCAGACATTTTTGGTGCTATCAAAAAAGATGCATTACTTGAAAATGTTACCGTTGACGCTAATGGAAAAATCGATTTTAAAGATGGTTCTGTAACGCAAAATACACGTGTTTCCTATCCAATAAATCACATTCACAATATTGTAAAACCAGTTTCTAAAGCAGGTCATGCAACCAAAGTAATCTTCTTAACAGCAGATGCGTTTGGTGTTATGCCTCCAGTTTCAAAACTGACTCCTGAGCAAACTAAATATTACTTCCTTTCGGGATTTACAGCAAAATTAGCAGGAACCGAAAGAGGAGTAACACAACCAGAACCTACTTTTTCAGCTTGTTTCGGAAAAGCATTTTTAACCTTGCATCCAACGAAATACGGAGAAGAATTGGTAAAGAAAATGGAGCAGCACAAAGCGACAGCTTATATGGTAAACACAGGTTGGAACGGAACAGGAAAACGTATTTCTATTAAAGATACACGTGCCATTATCGATGCTATATTAGATGGTTCTATTGAAAATGCAGCGACGAAAGTAATTCCGTTATTCAATTTAGAAGTGCCAACATCATTGCACGATGTAAATCCAGCTATTTTAGACCCAAGAGATACCTATGCTGATGCATCAGAATGGACTACAAAAGCAACCGATTTAGCATCACGATTTATTAAAAACTTTGTTCAGTATACTGACAATGCAGAAGGTTTGAATTTAGTAAAAGCTGGTCCTCAGTTATAATCACAACTAACTAAAATAAAAAAGTCCCGATCTATGTCGGGACTTTTTATTTATAAGTAGTTTCTTTTCAATAGTAGTTTTATTTTCCTTTATTAGCTTCTGCAATGTATTTTTCTAGTGCCATAGTCATCGAAGGTGTTTCTGGAGTTGGTGCTAAAATATCAATTCGCAATCCGTGTTCCAACGCTTCTTTTTGAGTAGTACTTCCAAAAACGGCAATACGTGTATTGTTTTGTTGAAAATCTGGGAAATTTTTGAACAATGATTTTATTCCGGTCGGACTGAAAAAAGCCAAAACGTCATAATATACATCGGCCAAATCAGACAAATCGCTCATTACTGTCTTGTAAAATATAGCTTGCGTCCAATTGATCTTTAAATTATTTAAAGTGATAGGAGCATCTGCATTCAATTGATCAGAGGCGGGCAATAAGTATTTTTCTTCTTTGTATTTTTTGAAAAGCGTCGTTAAGTCGGCAAAGTCTTTTTGTCCAACATAAATTTTTCGTTTTCGATACACGACATACTTTTGCAGATAGAAAGCAATAGCTTCCGATTGACAAAAATAACGTAAATCTTCGGGAACTTTATAACGCATTTCTTCAGCAACTCTAAAGAAATGATCAACGGCATTTTTACTTGTTAATATGATTGCGGTAAAATTATTAAGGTCAATTTTTTGAGCCCTAATGTCTTTCGCGCTGACGCCTTCTACGTGAATAAAAGAGCGAAAGTCAACTTTAACCTTGTGTTTTTGCTGTAAATCAAAGTAAGGTGAATTCTCAACCTTAGGTTCTGGTTGTGAGACCAAAATCGTTTTCACTTTCATGTTTGACATGCTCTTCTTCTAATTTTTTGTAATCAAATAATAGATGAAATAGTATGGTGCTATTTCAAGTGCGCAAAGATACAAAATAAAATAAAACAACTTGGGTAATAGTAAGTTTTGATAAATTTTCAACGAAAGCAAATATGTTATAGCGTTTAATGCTAATAAGATGGCAATAATGGCTAAATAAAGAGAATTTGATGAATAATTACTATAAAAAAGCAAAAAGGTGACGGGCAATAATAGTAATCCGACATACGTTCGATAGCTTACTTTTTGTAAATTAAACTGTTCGATGAGTTCTTCTATATTAAAAGTCTCGGCAATGATTTTTTCGATGAGAAATTTCGATAAAATAAATACCGTGAGTAAGGTAAAAATCTGAACAAACAACACCCAATCTGTTTTGGATCCATAACCAAAATGCGCAAATACAATTTGGATAAAAAACGAAAGCGATACCAAATTTACCGCAAACAAAATCACATTAAAACCACTCATTAAATGCGAGCTTTCTTTGTAGATTTTTAAATATTTACTTGAAACAATCAACCGAATAAAATCGTGAAAACGCGTTTCAAAAATTGATTTTGCCATTACAATTAATGCAAAAGAGGCTACAAAAACAATCGTTGCCCAATCTTTGTTTTCAATTATTCGCGGTTGTAATTCGAGTGCTATCATTGGGCGTAAAAATACTAAATTTTATTTCTTTAACAGAATTATAATAGTATTAAGATTCGAAAGGGATAAAATGAGTATTTTTGCCCTATATTATTCTTTAATTTATGAATTGCGGTATAGTAATTATTCCCACTTATAACGAGATTGAAAACATTGAAAGCATTGTAAGAGCCGTATTTTCATTGCACAAATCGTTTCATGTTTTAATCATCGATGATAATTCTCCTGATAAAACAGCAGACAAAGTTGCCGAACTTCAAAAGGAGTTTCCGCAACAATTGTTTTTAGAGAAACGAAGCAAAAAATCGGGTTTAGGAACAGCTTATGTACACGGATTTAAATGGGCGTTAGCCAAAGAGTATGAATTCATTTATGAAATGGATGCCGATTTTTCGCACAACCCAAACGATTTGGAAAGATTGTATACTGCTTGCCATTTTGATACAGCCGATGTGGCTATTGGTTCGCGATATGTTACAGGAGTAAATGTCGTAAACTGGCCTTTAAGTAGGGTTTTGTTATCGTATTTTGCCTCGGTGTATGTTCGTTTGATTACTGGAATGAAAATAATGGATGCCACAGCGGGTTTTATTTGCTACAAAAGACATGTGCTAGAAAGTATCAATTTGGACAAAATAAAATTCATTGGTTACGCGTTTCAAATAGAAATGAAATACCGTGCTTTTTCAAAAGGATTTACCATTCAAGAAGTACCCGTTATCTTTACCGATAGAACCAAAGGACAATCAAAAATGAGCGGCTCTATTATTAAAGAAGCCGTTTTCGGAGTGTTGTCGTTACGGATAAAAAAGTTTTTTAACAGATTATAAAAATAGCCTAAATGCATACCGTTTTAATAAAAAATGCGAAGATTGTAAACGAAGGAAGAATTTTTGAAGGTGATGTATTGATAGAAGGCGAGTTTATTACCGAAATAGCCGAAAACATTAGCCATAAAAGTTCCGACTGTCAAGTAATAGATGCCGAAGGAAATTATCTTATTCCAGGTGCCATCGATGACCAAGTGCATTTTCGCGAACCTGGTTTAACACACAAAGGCACTATTGCAACCGAAAGTAGAGCTGCCATTGCTGGCGGAATTACATCGTTTATAGAACAACCCAATACGGTTCCGAATGCAGTGACGCAAGAATTGTTGGAACAAAAATACGAGATAGCTTCAAAAACGTCGTTTGCCAATTACTCTTTTATGATGGGTGGAACGAACGATAATTTGGAGGAAGTATTAAAAACCAATCCGAAAAATGTAGCAGGAATAAAACTGTTTTTAGGCTCTTCTACCGGAAATATGTTGGTCGACAATCATGAAACTTTAGAAAAAATATTCTCCAGTACCAAAATGTTAATTGCGGTGCATTGCGAAGATGAAGGAACAATAAAAGCCAATTTAGAAAAATACAAAGCCCAATTTGGTGATGACATTCCAGTTGAGTACCATCATTTAATTCGCAGTGAAGAAGCTTGTTATTTGTCGTCTTCCAAAGCCATTGCTTTAGCGAAAAAAACAGGAGCTCGTTTGCACGTGTTTCACCTATCGACAGCAAAGGAAATGGAATTGTTTACGAATAAAATTCCGCTTGAAGAAAAGCAAATTACAGCCGAAGTTTGCGTGCATCATCTTTGGTTCACCAACGACGATTATAAAACCAAAGGAAATTTCATTAAATGGAATCCAGCGGTTAAAACAGCTACCGATCGCGAAGCACTTTGGAAAGCGTTGCTTGATGATACGATTGATGTTATTGCTACCGATCATGCGCCACATACTTTAGAAGAAAAATCGGAAAGTTATTTAAAAGCACCTTCTGGCGGACCTTTGGTGCAACATGCCGTTGTTGCTATGTTTGAAGCACATCATCAAGGTAAAATTTCGATTGAAAAAATCGTAGAAAAAATGGCGCACAATCCGGCTAAAATTTTTAAAATTGAAAAACGAGGTTTTATAAAAGAAGGGTTTTATGCTGATTTGGCCATTGTAAATACAGGTTTACCATGGAATGTGAAAAAAGAAAACATCTTCTATAAATGCGGTTGGTCGCCTTTTGAAGGTATCAATTTTAAATCGCGAATTACACATACTTTTGTAAACGGACAATTGGTGTATCACAATTTTGGTTTTAAAGATTTCCGTGCTGGAAAACGATTGCTTTTTGATAGATAAACGATGAATATGAAGAAACTACTTTTCCCTTTTCTAGTCCTTTTTTTAGTAATGGCGAGTTGTAAAGAATCGCCTGTAAAAGCACCTAAGAATTTGATTGACGAAAATCAAATGGTCGATATCATCTATGATTTGTCATTACTTGATGCGATGAAATCACAAGGATATGGCGCGCAACAAAACTATCCTTCGGCGGCCGAATTTTTAAAGAAAAAATACAAAATAGACAGTCTTACTTTTGCCGAAAACTCAAAGTATTATGCTGCGGATATTCCCAATTACAAAAAAATGTACGACAAGGTAAAAGAGCGTTTGAGCGAAGAAAGCACAATAATAAATGGCGGAAAACCTCTAGAAGTAAATGAAGAGGAAGGCATTGTAAAGTAATTATCCGATACTTTTTTTCATGCACACACTTTCGGGTACATTTTGGTAGGGACCGTAATTCGGAATCACTTTGTAATCCAATCTTGAGTAAAGTGCAATTGCTGAGGTTTGTCGGATGCCAGTTTCTAAAATACATTCGGAATACCCATTTTCTTTTGCCCACAATTCCAATTCGGATAAAATGACTGAGGCAATTCCTTTGCCACGAAAGGTATCTTTTACAAACATTCTTTTTATTTCTACCGTTTCCGAATCGTATTCTTTGAAGGCGCCACAACCAACAGCTTCATTGTTGAAATACACTACAACGACATTTTTTATCGCATCTACTTTGTTGTATTGGTCGTAAAAAGCATGATCATCACCATCAGTTATTTTTAAGAAAGCATCTAATAAAACAACAAGATTTTGAAAATCAACATGGTTAGAAGTGGTTCTAATTGTAGAAAGCATGGTTGTTAGTATTTTTTTTCTTAAAATCATCAGCAATAACAGTCAGATAATCATTGATATTTTCAAAGGAATAGTTCAAATAAGAAACTACTTTTTCATTTGAAATTTGATCGGTATTTTGAAGTGACATCGCACCTTGTTTTGTAATTTTTCGCGGACTCATAATTAGTTTTGAAAGCAACCAATCGGCTCGCCATGCCAGGTTTAATAACCAAGGTTTTGCTTCAATTTTTGGTTTGCTTACATTGATTTTGCTTGCTATTGTATCGATAATGTCTTTATAAGAAATGTTTTCCGCAACCACTATAAATTGTTCGCTTTTAGCATCCGAATGCATCAGTAGAATCATGATTTTTACCACATCTGAAACGGCAACATAACCCGAAAAGCCATTGGTGTAAAAGAACATCCCTTTTTTTACTGTCGAGAAAAAACCACCACTTCCTTGATTCCAAAAACACGGACCAAAAATCACACCCGGATTGACAATAACTACATCCAAACCTTCTTGTTGTGCGCGCCAGACTTCCATTTCGGCACCATATTTTGAAATCGCATAATCACTGTGCAGTTTTTCAGGATTCCATTCGGTTACTTCACTAAGAATTGTTTCATTTTGCGCCAAATCACCCAAAGTAGCAATCGAGCTTACATGACATAATTTTTTTACGTTCTTATCAATACAAAAGTTAACGATATTGGCAGTTCCTTCAATATTTACTTTCCGAAGTTGCTCTTCATCTTTAGGATCAAAAGAAATAAATCCAGCGCAATGGTATACATAATTGATGTTTTCAAAAGCAATTTCCAATGAAGGTATATCGAGAACATCACCATGAATCCAATTGATTTTATCAAACAAATCTGCTTTAGCATAATAATGAAACAACGATTTGGTTTTTAAAATGTGTTGCTCATTTCTGTAAATAGCACGAACACTTTCGCCGTTTTTCAGCAAATTCAACAATACATGAGCACCTACTAAACCAGTTCCGCCTGTGACTAAAATCATTTGGTAAAGATAGGATTTTGCCCCGAAGTCACAAAGTTACTTTTGCCATTGCCGTGACAATTGTTATATTTGCCAAAATTAAAATTATAATGAAGAATCTTGTTGAAGAATTACAATGGCGCGGACTTTATCATGACAGTATGCCAGGAACCGAAGAACAACTGCTTAAGGAAGCCACTACTGCTTATATAGGTTTTGATCCAACGGCAGATTCGTTGCACATTGGAAGTATGGTGCAGATTATTTTACTTTTGCATTTGAAAAATTTCGGACATCAACCAATTGCATTGGTGGGTGGCGCAACAGGAATGATTGGTGATCCTTCAGGAAAATCGGACGAACGCAACTTGCTTAATGAAGAACAATTGGCAAAAAATGTAGCTGGAATCAAAAGTGTATTGTTAAAATTTTTAGACTTTAATTCGTCAGCATCCAATGCACCTATTATGGTGAATAATTATGATTGGATGAAGTCATTTTCTTTTATCGATTTTGCGCGTGAAGTTGGAAAACGCATCACGGTGAATTACATGATGGCAAAAGATTCTGTAAAAAAGCGATTGTCTGGAGAAGCTGGAGAAGGTATGTCGTTTACCGAATTCACCTATCAATTGATACAAGGTTACGATTTTTACCATTTACACAAGAATTACAATTGTGTGTTGCAAATGGGTGGTTCAGATCAATGGGGAAATATTACAACAGGAACTGAGTTGGTTCGTCGAATGAATCCAAATACAGACGCTAAGGCTTTTGCATTGACAACGCCATTGATTACCAAAGCAGACGGATCAAAATTTGGGAAAAGCGAAGGTGGTAACGTGTGGCTAACAGCCGATAAAACTTCAGTGTATAAATTTTACCAATTTTGGCTGAATACCACTGATGTGGATGCAGAGAAATACATTAAAATTTTCACCTTCTTAGATAAAAATACCATTGATAAACTCATAGCTGAGCATCACGAAGCACCGCATTTGCGCATACTGCAAAAGCGTTTGGCGGAAGAAGTGACGATTTTGGTTCATGGCGCAACTGAGTTGGATAAAGCGATTGAAGCGTCTGCTATTTTGTTTGGAAATTCGACTTCTGACGATTTGAAAAAATTGGATGAAGCCACTTTTTTGGACGTTTTTGATGGTGTTCCGCAAGCTGAAATTTCAAGAGATGATTTGGAAAAAGGGATTGATATCATTTCGGTTTTGAATGAAAAATCGGGATTTTTTAAATCAAATGGAGAAGTGAGAAGAGCTTTGACTGCCAATTCGATTTCGGTTAACAAAAACAAAGTTGCCGAAGGATTTCAATTGACTGCAAACGATTTGATCAACAATCAGTTTGTGTTGTTGCAAAGTGGAAAGAAGAATTATTTTGTTTTGAGAGTGGTTTAAATCACCATCAAATTACAACCTCTAATATCCGAATTGTCAAATCGGCCTAGTACTTCAAACGAATTGTTAGCGTATTTTTTTCCTAAATCTTGTGTAGCAATAAAGGAGCATGAATTTATATTTGCCAAATCAATAACATTTATTCCGCCTGTTTTTCCAGTTGGTACATAGGTTAACGCGTCTTCGGTATCGCGGACTAGAATATGCATCCAATTCGGACATTCAAACAAACCATTTCCTAAGGAATAGGCTTGCGATAACAATTCGGTCATACCATACTCCGAATGAATACTTTCTACTCCAAAACCTTTACAAAGTATTTCGTGTAATTCTTCGCGGATAATTTCTTTGCGTTTGCCTTTCATGCCGCCAGTTTCCATGATGATGGTATTCTTTAGTTGGAAGTTTTGTTTCTCAATTAAATCCAATAAAGCATAAGTAACGCCTATTAGAAGTACGTTTTGACCCGAATTATCCAATTCGATTAATTTTGAAATGAGTTCGTCGTAATTGTGTAAATAAAATCCGCTATTCTCATTATTGGATAACGCAATCAAATCGTTTACCATGTAAATCAACGATGAACCTTCGCGTTCTAAATAAGAAGGCAATAATGCCAAAACCGCATAATCTTCAATGTTGCCATAAAATTCGGAAAAAGCATTGCGATAACTTTCTTCGTATAAAGTGATATCGGTTATTAGATGTTTGCTGGTTGCTATTCCGGTTGTTCCGCTACTTGTAAATGATTCTTGAACGGTTTCTGACGAAGACAACACGCTATGGCTTTTAAAAAATTGAATCGGTAAAAACGGAATTTGTTGTAACGATTTTACACTTCCTTTTTCTACTTTCAATAATTCACAAAATTCGCGATATACTTTATTGTTGTCGTATTGGAAACGAAAAACTTTCAAAGCTATCTTTTCAAATTGCTTTTGATTGGAGATGGTGAATATTTCGTGTGGACCTATCAACGTTTACTTTTTCTTAAAAAGATGGTTTTGTGTGCAAAAGTAAGGAAAATAAAAAAGCCCCATTGTGAGTTGGGGCTTTTAAATATAAAGGTAAATGAATTATCTGATAACTAATTTCTTAACGACGGTTCTACCTTCTTCAGTAACCTCAATCATGTATACTCCAATGTTCAATGTTGAAACATTTACAATACTTTCGGAAGTTGTAATGTTTAGTACCATTTTCCCCATCAGGTCATAGATTAGAATTGTTTTTTCTCCATTAGCATCAGACTCTAGGTGTAAAGTGCCATCAGTAACGGGGTTGGGATACATTTTAAATCCGAAGATTTCATCTTCACCCAATATTGCGTTGACAGTATAAGGCGAATTAGCGGTTTCTGAAGTTATTGAACCAATCTCCCTTGTTAAAACGCATGCTTCTATTTTTGCTAAAAAATCAGCGCCAGATTTAATATGTGTGTTTGGTTTCAACATAACACTATTGCCAGCTTTTAAAGTTATTATTGATGTTGAATTTGCTACATAATTATTCTGGGTTGTAATATCAATAGACGCTTTATAATTGTAGGTATAGTTGTCTGTGATATTGCTTAAAATTCTATAGGGTAGGCATTCGCTTTGAGGAATGACATAATTTAATTGGGGTAAGCCCAAACCAGCAAAACGAGTGGTTCCCAAAAAGATCTGATTTGTTAAAACAAAATTTGAAAAACTGAAAGAGTAACTATCTGTAATTTGATACAAATGATTATTTGTATACGTTACCTGTTGGGTATCGTTCATATAACCAGGTGCATATTTTGATATATAGATAATGTTGTCTTTAGCTCTTTGAAGACCTGCCTGAAAATTATTCGAAATAATTTGCCTTATGTTGCCATTGAGCACATTTATTACATTTAAGCCGCCAGTCGTATTAGAAGTATAATACAATAATTCGTCATCACGAAAGGTTTCAAATTCCATAGAATAGGCGTCGCAATTAGTGCAGGTTCCTATGTTGCCAGTAACTTGACCAGTACTAGAATTAAAAGAATATATCCTAAGTTCATGGTTTGTAAGCCATTTGCATATTGCAATTTTGGTTCTTGATTCATTTACTTTGATACAACCCGTATTCCAATTGGCAAATCCAGATGTATTTGCACTGAAATTGATGTTGCTTGTAACCGGAGTGTTAATTAAACCTGTATGGTCTATTTTATAGGCATATAATTTGTTTACAGGATGGGTAACAGGAACCAATAACCAATAAAATGCTTCATTTTGTGAAAGTATACAGGTCATCGATTCGTGAGTGGAAGCACCTGGGAGTAATATGTTGCCTAGTTCGTTATTTAAAGGCAGGTTTTTCTGGCCTGTTATTATGTCCCCATTTCCTCCATTAAGTGACATGTCAATGATAGAATAATTATAAGGGTTTTGAGTACCATTAGGAGGTAACAAAGGAGAAGCATATGAAGTAAATAAGTAATACCTGTTTGTTATCCCTGGAAAAGGAACGATTACAACTCCTTGTTCAGCTGAATCGTGACCGAGGAGACCACTCCCATTTGGCATAATATTGTGGTTCTTATCCCAAACATTTATTCCATTAGAATAAAACAATAAATTTCCATTAGCATCACTAATGGAAGAAACTCCTTCAAGCTGAATCATGTTACTGTTAGAGAGCACTGTTGGGGGATTATTGGCAAAATTGATGGCTGCGTTTCTGCCAAAATACCAATTGTCATTTTCTCCTTGCGAATAACCAACGAATCCAATAGTTAAAAGGAGCAATAAAAATGTATTTTTCATATTTTCTAATTTATGGTTAAACACATAATTATTGTCTGCGGAGTAAAAGTTCTATCTGAGCTTTCATTTCTTTAATCTCTTTGTCTTGTGCTTGATTTATTTTATTTTGCTCAATAACATACAATGTCAATTCTTCGATTTTCTCTTGTTGGATTTTTGCCATTTCTCCCAATTCGATGCCGTTTTCCTTTACTTCTTTTGCAGAAGGCACGTTTGGAAGGTGACCGTTTTTGGCAATGAATTGCTCAACTTCGGTTAAAGCCTTCAAATTGTATTTTTCATCAAAAACATAATCGGCCCAGGCTGTTGCTAGATTCACGCGTACTTCTTCAGTCAATATACCACCCTTTACAAACAATTTGTAATTAGCCACACTGACTCCACCAGAAGTTGTCGGATAATTGCCAAAGCCGGCTGTTGAGGTGCCTCCGATTCCTACTTTGCCGTTAAATTTTAATTGGTCGTTGGCAAAATCACCCCAGATTAATGGATATTGAGAATCCACAACGTCAATCATTAATTTGTTGTCGCCTTGGTAACTGGCTCCCGAATAGGAACCTAAAAAAATATTGTTGGATCCTATTGCTTCCTGACCTGCATTGTATCCAATAAAACAATTGTTGTCACCTTGCCCGAATTCACTTCCAGTATTTACACCAATAAAAACATTTCCATCGCCTCCGCCATTGTTTCCACCACTGTTGGCTCCAAAAAAGGCATTGTTCGAACCTGAAGTGTTGCCATATCCAGATTGGATACCAAAAAAAGCGTTGTTGGATCCATTGACATTATACTGCCCTGCAATATTTCCGACAAAAGTGTTGGTATTACCGGTATTGGGTGCGGAAATACTGGCGCCACCACCAGCATTTTGGCCAATATAGGTATTGTATCCTGCTCCTGATGTAAATTGGCCTGCACCCACCCCAATGGAAACACTATTGGGCAAGGCAAGCGAATTTACCCCAAACGAGGTGGTAGTTGTTGAAAGTGATCCTGCAGGGACATCTCCCCTTCTGAAATTCACATTTTTGTTGTTGTAGGTTCCTAAATAACTGCTGGTAGACACAATGGAATTGGTGGTTTCCGTCACTTGTGCACTTGAAAATTGGAAACTTAATGCGAACAGGCATAATGTTAATAACTGTTTTGTTTTCATGATAATTTGGGTTAAAGGTTAAGTCATAAAGATATAAATTTTTTTTAAGATAAAAACACGTATAAATGCCTGATTTGTGTTATTAAAATTATAACAAATCGTAACCAAAGTAACGGAATAAAAAAAGCCCCAACTTTCGTTAGGGCTTTTTTAAATATGATTGTAATTAATATTATCTAATAACTAATTTTTTTGTAGCTGTTTTACCTCCTTCAGTTACTTGTACCATGTAAACTCCAGAGTGTAAGTTTGAAACATTTACAGCATTTTCAGAAGTTACAGTTTTTAAAACTTGTTTTCCTAGGATATCATAAATAGTAACTGCTTTTTCTGCATTGGCATCAGTTGTAATATAGAAAACACCATTGTTTACTGGGTTTGGAGAAATTGAAAAACCTGCGATGGTGTTTTCGTTAGTTCCCAAAGTACAAATATTAACTGCTGTTGCTGTGTTTCTTGCAGCTGGTGTTCCAGCAGTAAAATCAGATGGATTGCTGTTTGTGTCAGTACATCCATTGTTATTTCTAATAGCAGCTGTTGTATTTGTCAAAGCCGTTCCTGTTGGTCCTGTTCCTTCAAAACCTGTTGGTGTTGTTCCGTAACCAACTTTGTCAACAATATTGGCACCAGAAGGGTTTGCGGTAGTTTCAGGAGTTGTACTATTGCTTAAAAGCACTTTTCCATTGGAACCACTCATTGCAAAACCTGTCGTTATAGCAGAACCGTCACTTCCTGTAGAGGCTGCTGTTATTCCATTAACATCGGGAGTTGGCAAAGCTACTCCATTTCCTGCCCCTGCTCCTTGTTGAATAAGAAAGTATTGTCCAGGCAATAATATCACGTTAGGAAGTGGTGTCATGAACCAGTTGTTATTTGGCGCAACTGCAGGCCCAGCTGCTGATGTGTATTGTACAGACCATCCATTTAAACTTTGTGAAGTTGTTCCGTTATTGTGTAATTCAATAAAGTCGTGGGTATAGATTCCACCGTTATTTCCACCACCACCATAAACCTGGCTAATAACTACCTGTGAGAATGAAGAAGCGGTAATTGATAAAATTGCAATTAAAGAGTAAATTTTTTTCATGTTTTTGAATTTAATGTAAAATTAGAGCGCAAAGATAAGGACAATTCTTAGAATTAAAAATTATCTAAAGTAAAAAAATGGTTAAATAAAAAGATTTAACTATCTGACAATTAATTTTCTAGTTGCTGTAGCGTCACCTTCTTCAATTTTGATGATGTACACCCCAGGAGAAAGAGAGGCTACATTTAATTCTTTGGAAGTCAGTAGTGTTTGTAACACTTTTTTCCCTAAAACATCAAATATAGTAATTTGCTTGTCGGCATTAAGTTTTGAAGAAATGTATACTTTGCCATTGGTAACGGGATTGGGGTAAAAACTCAATCCATCAATAGTGGTTTCTTGAGACTTTGAGGCAGACTTACCGTCTTGAGCTACAACGGTGGTAGTTGCAAAACAGAAGAAGAAAAGAATAATATAAAAGTAATTTTTTGCCATGAGTTCAATTTGGTTAAAACAAAAGTAAAAAAAATATTTCAAATACCATACCAAAAGATAAAAATTAACATGCCTTTATAAAATTCAATATCCCAACAACTTAGGTAATTTGTACTATTAGTAAAAAATAATTTCTAATGTTACCAAATTGTTAAGTAAAAGTTTGGTTATTGTAAAATAAGTTATATATTTGTTATCGGAATAGTATTTAAAACCCCAATAATTATGAAAAAATATCTTTTAATTGCCGTAATAATGTTAACTGGAATCGCTTTCGGTCAAAACAATCAACCTGTTTTAGAAGCAGAAGGACAATTGGTTAAAGCAACCTATCATTATGATAATGGCAAAGTACAACAAGTTGGCTATTTTAAGGATGGCAAGTTGGATGGTAAATGGACATCGTATGATGCAAACGGAAATGTAACTGCAATTGCTGAATATACAAACGGAGAAAAATCAGGAAAATGGATGTATTATTCAACTACTGCAAACACAACTGAAGTGGCTTTTTCTGATAATAAAATTGCTACCGTTAAAAGTGTAAATCAAAATGCAATAGCAGTAAAGAATTAGATTTGTTTAAAGTTTTAAAAAAAAAGCTCATCCATTTGGATGAGCTTTTTTTATGTTGTAAGGTTATGTTTATTGAATCAAACTAGATCCATTAACGATTGACCATGCTCCAGAAGTTATATTAGCTCCGGTTGCAGTGGTTCCTGTTGTGTATTGTCCCGTTGGAAATGCAACTGTAAACGTTCCTACACCTCCAGATTCAGAAGTACCATCGTTAATTTTAACATTGGTTAATTTTATTTTGCTTGCATTTACCTGATTGGTGTTGGTTGCAGCATCCTGAATTCTAACAGCAGTTGCTCCAGCAGTTGTATATCCAGAAATCAAGATGTTTGAAAAATCACCATTACCTTCTTTTTTGAATTGAATAGCATCGTATTCAGCTGCCGAACTACCACCTTCTGTAGCTGTTCCGCTAGCTCTTTTCAAAGTGATGTTTGAAATTACTGGCCAAAATGCATTGTTCACACTTTTTGCTTCAATCTCCATTCCGAAGTTTCCAGTATTTACTTGATATGCATACCAGTTGGTGTTATTTTGACCTCTCCAACCATCTTGCCAATCGAAAGAATCGTCATAGTTTCCGTAAGAAATTAAATTCTGTCCACTTACAGTTCCACCATAAAACTCAAAACCGTCATCAGCACCTTTGTAAGAAACTAGGTTTTCCAAAATTGTTCCGCTTCCAACAGAATAAAATGAAAAACCATTCATTTCACTAGTGTTATCAGTTAGTTTTTTTCCAGCAAACTCTACTCTTACATAACGTAAGATACCACCATTATGCGTTGGGTTTGAACCACCGTAAGTCAATGCGTTTCCGTCTTCAGAAGTAGCAGAAACCACACCATTTGCACCTACAATAGGAGCATCTCCATACATTATGATTCCGCCCCAAGAACCTGGCATTTGCGAAATTTCAGTAAATACAATTGGTAACGCAGCCGTTCCTTCTAAAAACAATTTTCCGCCATTTTCAATCAACAAAGCGTCAGGTCCGTTAGTAACATCAGAAGTAATTACTGATCCAGCAGCAATTCGTAAAGACGCGCCATTTTTTACTTTAACAGTTCCTCTTAATGTATAATTTCCTAATGGTAATTCTTTTGTAGTTGTAATGTCACCATTAATTTCACCTGTTGCAATAGGTGTTGCTGTACCTTCATCGTCATCAGAAGTACATCCTGTAAAAATAGTTGCTAAAATCGCTAAACTAAATACTAATTTTTTCATTGTTTTTTGTTTTATTATTTGTTCTTTTTTGTTTTTCATTATTTGATACAAAGATATTTTTAAGGATTTTCAAGTCGATTATGCTATCATTATCAAAATATTATTTGTAATTAAACTTCATGTAAATTTTTTGTAAACTAATTTTTCATAAGGTAACATCAAAACAAAAGGCGCTCTGTGAAAAGCGCCTTTGATGTTATATTCTTCTTTAATTAAAAAGTGTATGAAAGTTGCAAAGAGTAACCAACACCTCTTTTGTAATTTTCTAAAATGTTAGAATTTTCGATTAATTGTATTCGGTTTTTATCGCCTACTTCCAATTTATATTCTGGATTGAGAATGTTGTCTACTGCAAATCGCAAATCGATGTGTTTTGACAATTTACTTGCCCAAACAAAGTCTAACTTGTGAAATGATTTTTCATAAATGTGATCTACACCCGAACCACCAACTGCAAAAATTCTATCACCATAAACACCATATACTAATGACATTGTGTTTTTCATTTCTTTGCCCAATTCAAATTCATATTTTAAATCGGAGTTGACAATCCAAGGAGAAGCACCTTGCAAGTCTCTATTAGGTTCGTTTTCTAATGAAGTGTTTCCAAAATCGACATCCACATTGGTTGTCAATAACGAAGTATTGAATCCGAAAGAGAAGTTTTTCAAACTTTCGTGAATTCGGTTAAGTTGCACTAACATTTCTATTTCAGCTCCAAAAAGGGTGGCTTGTTTTGAATTGGCAAAAGTGGTCAATTGTCCGCTTCCTCCAGCTCCAGCAATGAATACACGTTCAATAGGATCGTTGATTTGTTTTCCGAAAACGCCTATTGCGAACAATTCTTTATTCGTTGGAAACAATTCATATTTTAAATCGACATTATAGTTTTCGCTGTTTTTTAAATCGGCATTACCTTTTTCTACTTTACCATCAGCACTAATGTATTGTATTGGTAAAAGTTCCATAGTAACAGGTCTTGTCATGGTTTTTGATGCACTCAAACGAAGATTCATATTATCTTTAAGAGCGTATTTTGCATTTAAAGAAGGAAGAATGTCTAATTTATCATCGGTTCTTTTTCTGTACGGATCGGTAATTCCGTCACCAAACTCTCTGTATTTTATTTGACGGTTCGAACTTTCAAATCGAACGCCACCATTTAATTCAAGTGCTTTTCCAAAATTGAAAAATACATTCACATAACCTGCATTTACAAATTGATTCAGTTTTACCTTATAATCAGCATTCGATTCTTCTCTAAAAAAAATAATACCATTATTAATGTCATCAACAATATAAGAATCTAAAGTATTTAGTGGTGCGGTGTAATTTTTATTTATGTTTCTTGCTCCAGCCAAAATTCTGTAAGTAGATGTTAAGTCATTTCTGAAGACATTATATCCAATAGAAAATCTGTTCGATTTTCCATTTTCTTTTTCTTTAAACTTGAAATTGTATTCTAACAATCCCGACATATAATAATTGCCTTTTACATCTAAATATTGACGGTTTAAGTGATTTCCACCATACGACGTATTGATTTCGGTGTCGCTCACTTTTTCTCCAATAATAAATTTTCTATCCGGTTGTTGGAACGAAGTTTTTACAAATGATCCTCCAGCTTTTAGGGTGTGCTTTGAATCGGAAGTTATTTTTAAATTTCCATACAACTGCGAATTAAAATAATCAGATTGTTCAAATTGATTCAAACGAATTAAAATATTTGGATTTGTCGATTGATTGTTGGTGTAACCCAATTGGTCTTGAATCTTACTCTCGGTAGAGCGTAAGTAAAAAGTAGTCGAACTAATATCAAACGCTTTTGCCTTGTACTTTAAACCAATCAACGCCGATGAGTTAGTTTGATACTTGTATTCTTCTTTATATAAATTGTTGTCGTAATTTCCTGAACCTTGTAAAATAGTTCTGTCAAATCCTTTTCTGATAACGGACTTGTTTTCACCGTTAATAGAAAACGTATAGTTAAAACTGTTGCCGTTTTTTAAATTAAATTTTTCAGCATGAAGAATTCCAATACTAGTGTTTAATGGACTTTTAGATTCATCAACATTCCAAGAATTTTGAGCATACCCTTCTTTGTATTGCTCAGGAGTTAGTCGAACTGCTGAAGGTGTCGAACCAAATGCAGAAGGTAATTCTCTGTCTTTTCCAACCAATCCTAAAAATCCTTGCGTTGTATTGGCATCACTCGAAATTAAAAAATCTTCTCCATTATTATTAGTTGTATAACCTGCGCCAATAGTTAATTTAGTGATGCTTTTAGATTGGATGGTTTCTATATTTACTGTTGCTCCAGCAAAATCTCCAGAAATATTAGGGTTGAATGTTTTGTAAACGCTCAAAACTCCTACAATATCAGTTGGAAATAAATCGAGTGGAATGATTTTTTTATACGGACTGTTAGAAGGTGCTTGCAAATCATTTATTAATAAATAGTTGTAACGATCTTCTAAGCCTCTTACAAATAATCCTCTAGATTCTACTTTCGAAATTCCAGTAATTTTAGTCAAACCTTCTTCTACATCACTAATTCCTTTTCGAGACATTTCTTGTGCGCCGATACTTTGCTTCATTTCGACAGCCTTTTTTTGGTCTAATAACAAAGCCGTTTCTTTTTCTCTGCTTACTGCTTTTTGAACTACAACATCTTCTAGTTTATAAGATCCAGAACCTAATACTTTATCTATAGTAATCGTTTCTCCTGCAGTTACTTTTACGGCAACTTCCACATTTTCGTAGCCTACATAACTAAATTGAATAGTATAATCTCCTGGAGTTACCGATAAACTGTATTGTCCTTTTTCATCGGTTGTTACTCCAATTGTTGTACCTTTAATAATTGCATTTGCAAAAGCGAGCGGTGCATTGTTGGCGTCTTTATCAGTTAACGTTCCATTAATGATTCCTTTATTTTGCGCTAACGCAATACTACATACTAAAAAGGTAAAAAATAATAATTTGATTTTCATCTGAATGAATGTTTAAATTTGGTGCAAAGAAACTAACACAATGTAAAGTCGGAGTTACTTGCATTTTATCATTACGTATCGAAATTATTACCTAAATGTTACCACATTAAATTATGGTTAAGTCAATTTTTCCTATCTTTATATCCTTATATTTACCCTCGCAAAACAGTTAATTTTTGCCACTATGAAAAAAAAGGAAATTAAAATTCTATTGGTGGATGATGAGCAAGATATCCTCGAAATTGTAGGTTATAATTTATCACAAGAAGGTTATAAAATTGTTACGGCAAGCAATGGTAAAGAAGCAATTGCTGTAGCAAAAAAAGAAATTCCCCAACTCATTATAATGGATGTTATGATGCCCGAGATGGACGGAATGGAAGCCTGCGAAAACATCCGAAAAATTCCCGAACTTTCCAATGTTATCATTACGTTTCTAACTGCAAGAAGTGAAGATTATTCTCAAGTTGCAGGTTTTGACGCTGGAGCCGACGATTATATTGCAAAACCAATCAAACCAAAATTGTTGGTAAGCAAAGTAAAAGCCCTTTTACGACGCTTAAAAAGCGATAGTGGAACTGCAGCAGAAACATTAAACGTGGGCGGAATTGAAATCAACAGAGAAGAATACAAAATCGTAAAAGATGGTATCGAAATTGTATTGCCACGAAAAGAATTCGAACTCTTTCACTTATTGGCTTCCAAACCCGGAAAAGTATTCAAAAGAGAAGAAATTTTAGATAAAGTTTGGGGTAATGAAGTCATTGTAGGCGGAAGAACCATCGATGTTCACATTCGTAAACTTCGTGAAAAAATAGGAGACGATTTCTTTAAAACCATAAAAGGTGTGGGTTACAAATTTGAAGCGTAAATTTCGTATTTTAGCAGTATTATAAAACACGATTACTCAACACTGAACACTTTCCTGAATGGGATTTAGCTTTAAGAAAACATATACTTTCGCCGCAATATCTACACTGTATATTACGACAGTTTCTACTGCTATTGTAGCCGCTTTGACGTTTTTCTACTTTACATTTTCATGGCAGTTTTGTTTAGCATTTGCCTTTTCCATAGCTATTTTTTGTTTTTTCGTTCTGCAATATCGTGCCGAACGGTTTTTGTATCGTGGTGTGAAAAAAATCTACGATGATGTTTCGTTGTTGGACGCATCCACTTTGCGAAGCCAATCAATTACTACCGACATGCGAACCTTAACTCGTGAAGTAAAAAAATTCGCTACCGATAAAAAACTTGAAATCGAAAATCTAAAAGTCCGTGAAGAATACCGACGTGAATTTATGGGAAATGTCTCTCACGAATTAAAAACGCCTTTGTTTACAGTGCAAGGTTATCTTTCAACCTTACTTGATGGTGCGATGAAAGACAAAGATTTGCGAAAAAAATACATGGAAAGAGCCGAAAAAGGAGTAGAGCGTTTGATTTATATTGTAGAAGATTTAGACATGATTTCCAAACTCGAAATGGGCGATTTGAATCTAGAATTTTCTCATTTCAATATTGTAGAATTGATGCAAAGTGTGTTCGATTTACTCGAAATGCAAGCCGATAAAAAGGGTATCATTTTGATGTTCGACAGAAAATACAATCATCCAATCACCGTTTTTGCCGATAAAGAAAAAATCCAACAGGTGCTGACCAATTTAATCATGAATTCGATAAAATACGGTAAAGAAAACGGAACGACCGAAGTAACCATTGAAGATTTGGTAAAAAATAAAATCATCGTCCGAATTCGCGACAATGGAGAAGGCATACAAAAACAAAACATTTCCCGAATTTTCGAACGGTTTTTCCGTGTTGATAAAAGTGGTGCGCGAAGTGAAGGTGGTTCGGGTCTCGGACTATCAATTGTCAAACATCTTATTGAAGGTCACAACGAAAAAATTTATGTGGAAAGTGAATTCGGAAAAGGCTCCGAATTTTCATTTACGCTCGAAAAGGTCGAATAACTCGCTCCAATTTACTTCCGATTTTATCTTTGGCAATCCTTGGTACAACGAAACCGAAAACACTGCGTCTTTTTTAAATTGATCTTGTTTTACTCTTGGTAAAATTCCCTCTTTTTCAAACTTTTTTGCTAAATATTCTTGCTCAAATTGTCCAGGAGTCGGAATGAATAAGGCTTTCTTTTCTAGTTTTGCCAAATCCATCACTGTAGTATAACCCGAACGACAAACTACAATTTCACTTTCGTTGAATGTCTTTTCGAGTTCTTTGGTCTGCATAAAATTGTAAAAAGTAATGTTGCCTATTTGTTCTACCGTTTGTTCTGCTTCAATTTTTCCTTTGATAAAAACCAATTTTTCTTTGCAACCAAAAAACGCTTCGATGAGCTTTTCTTCGAGTAAGGTTCGTTGTGGCTCTGGGCCAGAAAGCAAAATCATTATGTCATAAACAATCGGTATGTTTTGTTTCTGCAATCGACTCAAAGCGCCAATGTAGTTAAGGTTGAGGTTGGTCTTTTGCAAATGACCTAGTTTTCCAGACAAATTTGGGAAATCTTTGTTGTCGGGAACCCAACATTGGTTGAACTTTTTGATATACAACTGATGCAGTTTACTCGTAATCCAAGTTGCTTTTCCAGATAAAACAGTAAGTTGGTGTGTAATAAAAACAGAAGGTATTTTTTTACTGTGTACGCCCAATCGGTTGTCCGAAATGATGCCAATAAGTTGATGTTCCCAAATCCATTTTTCAATCGCTTTTTTTTCTAAGTGCATTGCCATCAAGCTTCGCGGTGTATTTTTCAACATCTTCCACATAAAATGCGATGCTTTTTTCGGATATTCAATATTGTACGAAGGCAATTCTAAAGCGAGTAAATGCGGGAATTCTTTTTTCAATAACGCCAATGCCACGCCATCTGAAGCCAGTACTGGAGTATAACCATTATTTTCCAATGCAACAATAATCGGAATGCAACGAGTGGCATGTCCTAAACCCCAATTGAGCGGTGCAACAAGAATGTTTTTAGTCATTTGGTTATTTGTTTAAGATGGCTATAAACTGCTCGGCTAGTTTGTTTTCGTATTCAAATTGCATTTCTTCATCATTAGTTATGAGTTCCGACTCGGTATATTGATAGAGTTTCCACTTCTTGTTATTGTATTCCAATGCAGTGAGATTTTCAATCCAGTCACCAGAGTTTAAATATACAGTTTTTCCTTTTTCATTTTCAACAAATGCAATTTTTGGTTCGTGAATGTGACCGCAAATAACATAATCGTATTTTTTTTCGATCGCCAATTCGATACACACTTGTTCAAAATTGGTGATGAATTTCACCGGCGATTTTACATTGTCTTTGATTTTTTTGGATAACGAATACGGCTCACGTTTTAATTTTACCAAAATCCAGTTTAAAAACCGATTGATTAATATCAGCATATCATAACCCCAACCTCCCAATTTAGCCAACCATTTGGCGTGGTTTATCGAAGCATCAAAAACATCACCATGAAAAAGCCATGCTCTTTTTCCGTCCAAATTCAGCACTAATTTATTGAGTAAACTGATATTCCCGAGATGCAAATCGGTAAATTTTCGCAGAAACTCGTCGTGATTTCCAGTTAGGTAATACACTTTCGTTCCTTTGGAGCTCATCGAAATAATTTTCTTAATTACATTCAGATGATGCGAAGGGAAATACGATTTTCTAAACTGCCAAATGTCGATAATGTCGCCATTCAAAACGAGTATTTTTGGCTTTATAGAAGATAAATAATGTACTAGTTCTTTGGCATGACAGCCAAAAGTCCCCAAATGCAAATCGGAAATAACAACGACTTCTACTTTTCTTTTTTTCAAGTTATCTTCTTTTTACAAAGTAAAGAATTGGGTTTCATGTTAAGGTTATTTAAACATTATAAAAACTTTATTTGTAGTGCTGTTTATTTCCTTAATTTTACAAAAAATTTAATTTTGGGAAGTAAGAATAAACTAAAGCGATTCAAAGAAAATGAATCTTTCGAAAATGTGTTTCAACCTACTCGTGAAGAAGTAGTTGGCAATGAATTTCCGCTGAAAGGAAAATGGAATAGCGATTTTTTTAAAAATGAACATCCCATCATCATCGAATTAGGTTGTGGAAAAGGTGAATATTCGGTTGGATTGGCAGAACGTTTTCCGGATAAAAATTTTGTTGGAATTGACATTAAAGGTGCTCGTTTTTGGCGTGGAGCGAAAACCGCTGTGGAAGATGGATTGCACAATGTGGCTTTTGTTCGAACTCAAATCGAATTGATCAATCATATTTTTGCTGAAAATGAAGTCGATGAAATTTGGATTACATTTCCCGATCCACAAATAAAATACAAACGAACCAAACACCGAATGACCAATTCGGAATTTCTACAACTGTATAAAAAAATACTCAATCCAAATGGCGTTGTCAATCTTAAAACCGACAGCGAATTCATGCATGGTTACACACTTGGGTTGTTGCATGGTGAAGGTCACGAAGTGTTGTATGCCAATCACAATGTGTATAAAAACGAAGGAGCGCCGAGTGAAGTAACAGCCATTCAAACCTTTTACGAAAAACAATATTTGGAAATAAACAAGGCAATTACGTATATTCGTTTTAAAATCAAATAGATGTCGATTGTCCTCCCATTTTTTTTCGGTTTTCTTGCGGCAATTGCTGGTGTTATGCCTCCTGGCATCATCAACATGACAGCAGCTAAAGTAAGCCTAATTGATGGTAGAAAACGCGCCATGATGTTTGTGTTTGGAGCGTTAATCATTGTCTTTTTTCAAACGTATCTTTCGGTTATTTTTGCTCAATATATCGACAAGCACAGTGAAGTGGTTGTTTTACTCCGAGAAATCGGCTTTGTCATTTTTGTGGTGCTGACGATTTATTTTTTGAAGTTTGCCAAAGCACCGAAAATTAAAAGCGATGAAGTCGAAAAGATCAAAAGCAAACGCAGTCGTTTTTTAATGGGAATGATTATTTCTACGATTAATTTTTTCCCGATTCCGTATTATGCATTGATAACCATAACATTGGCATCTTACAATGTTTTCTCTTATGAATTGATTCAGAATTTTAGTTTGATTTTCGGAATTGTAGTGGGTTCTTTCTCGGTTTTTTATTTCTATGTGGTCTTTTTCAACAAGATGAAATCCAAAGCCGATTATTTTGTGCAAAACATGAATAAAATCATCGGAATCATAACGGGTTTGGTCGCTTTGTTGACGTTGTTCAACATCCTAAAATACTATTATTAAAGTGGCAAAAAAGGCTGTAGATAACGATAATTTTTTCGAACGTGTGTACCATATTGTTCGTCAAATTCCAACCGGAAAAGTAACTTCCTACGGCGCTATCGCAAAAGCTTTAGGAACCGCTCGCTCAGCGCGAATGGTGGGTTGGGCGATGAATGCGGCACACAATCTCGAAGACGTTCCTGCACATCGTGTTGTAAACCGAATCGGAATGTTATCGGGCAAACACCATTTTGACGGGACAAATTTAATGCAGCAACTCCTCGAAAATGAAGGTGTAGAAGTGATTGATAATCAAATCGTAAATTTTGAGCAACATTTTTGGCAGCCCGACGTTAGTAGTTAAGGATGAAAAAAAGCGTACCACTATTGTTTATTCTTTTGTTTTCTTTTTGTTCTAAAAGAGAAAGTCAATATCCACGACTCATTGTTCCAGAAATTGAAAATGTTGTTGAGGTAAACACTAAACATATGCTCCAAAGTCAACCAGAGGACATATTAATGAATTTTACAGAAGACACTTTAATTTCTCAAAAATGGAATCGAAATATAGAAAAGGAATCTGTCAATTTTAATGAAGATACTTTAATGCCAAGATATGATTTGAAGATAATAATAGATACTTCCTATAATTTCCATTATAAGAATTTTGAATATAAATGGCTAGATCTTTCTATGAAAATTGATAGTTTAAAAAAGTTTGATTTAAAGGGTATGGATTTAGAGGATGCAATTGGTAATGCCCATTTTTCAAAACTCACTAATCTTAGAAAAAAACAAGTAAAGGCCTATCCTCTATTAATTTTTAATAATGAAAATAGCAATAGTTATTTGTTTAATGGATTAAACGGACTTCAATTAATTCAGGAAGCAAAAGACGAAGATGGGAAATGGAAACCAATTGAATATTTAGCAAATTCGCCCGGTTGTATTATCAGTCACAGTTTTTATAAACTGAAACCTAAAAAGTATTTTGCGACTGCGATAATGAAGTATCATGGAGATTTTAAAACAAAAATAAGGGTAAAAATTCTTCTCAATAAGTATTATTATTACTCCAACGAAATTGATGGTTTTATAAATAGAAGTCAGTTCAACGACGATTTTATGAATTTAAATTTTTTTATGACCTTTATTCCTTACATAGAAGACGATTGGTTAGAAGAGCAAAAAGAATACAGTCTGTTGAAGCATCAATATTGATACTTTGCAGAGATTTCAATTACTATCTCTCCATAAACATTTTCAATCCTTTAACTATTGTTTCAGAAGTTTTCGTATTATCTTTGCAATCTAAAATCAGTTTAAATAAACATAAACTGTAAGAACATCATGAAGTTAGACAGAAAAGAAATCCTTTCCGCACTCGAAACCATTACAATTGCTGGCGAAGGAAAAAATATGGTCGAAAGTGGCGCAGTAAAAAATGTCATCACTTTTGGCGACGAAGTAGTAGTCGATTTAGTACTTTCTACACCAGCCATGCACATTAAAAAACGTGCAGAAGACGACATCAAAAAATTAATTCACGAGAAATTCTCACCCGATGCTGTTGTAAAAGTCAACATCAAGGTAGAAGCACCCGAAAATCCGAACCAAATTAAAGGGAAAGATATTCCAGGCATCAGCAATATTATTGCTGTAGCTTCCGGAAAAGGAGGCGTAGGAAAATCGACAGTTACGGCTAATTTAGCGGTGACGTTGGCAAAAATGGGATTCAAAGTTGGCGTTCTCGATGCCGATATTTACGGACCAAGTATGCCGATTATGTTTGATGTCGAAAATGAAAAACCAATCTCGATTGAAATCGATGGCAAGTCTAAAATGAAACCCATCGAAAGCTACGAAGTGAAACTTTTGTCTATCGGATTTTTCACGGCTCCAAGTCAAGCAGTAATTTGGCGTGGACCAATGGCATCTAAAGCATTAAACCAAATGATTTTTGATGCTGCGTGGGGCGAACTCGATTTTATGTTAATCGATTTACCTCCAGGAACTGGCGATATTCACTTGTCGATCATGCAATCACTTCCAATTACCGGAGCAGTAGTGGTAAGCACGCCGCAAGCCGTTGCTTTAGCCGATGCTAAAAAAGGAGTTTCGATGTTTATGTCGGATGCCATCAATGTTCCCGTGTTGGGAATTATCGAAAACATGGCGTATTTCACTCCAGAAGAATTGCCAAATAACAAGTATTACATTTTCGGAAAAGAAGGAGCGAAAAATTTGGCTGCCGATTTACAAGTGCCATTTTTAGGAGAAGTTCCTTTGGTACAAAGTATTCGCGAAGCAGGCGATTATGGTCGTCCAGCAGCCTTGCAAACCGCATCGCCATTAGAGAAAGTATTCGAAGAAATCGCTCGAAATGTCGTCCAAGAAACAGTAAATAGAAACGAAAATCTAGCTCCAACCGAAGCAATCAAAATAACAACAATGGCCGGATGCTCCGCCGTAAAAGGAAAATAAAATGACACACGAAGAATTAACGCTCAATATCGAAAAGGCATTAGAAGAAATTCGTCCGTTTTTAAACTCCGATGGAGGCGATATCAAACTCATTTCCATTGAAGATGAAAAACACGTCAAAGTGCAATTTGAAGGTGCTTGCACC
Source organism: Bacteroidota bacterium (assembly GCA_040385945.1). Taxonomy (GTDB): domain Bacteria; phylum Bacteroidota; class Bacteroidia; order Flavobacteriales; family Flavobacteriaceae; genus Flavobacterium. The sequence goes on along the minus strand of JAZKGN010000074.1, from coordinate 11,682 downwards.
AGTTGTAGCTTGAGCATGAGTACGCTGAAAGCTGGAGTAGAAACCACCATTAAAAAGTATGCGCCACAAATCGAAACTGTGGTAAACGTAGCTTAATTTTTTGGGCGTGACCAGTTTGCTTCGTTCCTCGCAATGACTGGTCGTGCTTTCGCCTTTATCTTTTTTAAAGGATATGGCTCCGCTAACGCTCCACCCAATCCTTCAAAAAAGGATGTCGTCTCTATCACTCACGCAAACACGACCTGATAAAAATCATGTTCCAATTGCAAAAGAATATTGACCTTTGGAACACAATTAAAAGAAAATTTTAAACTCAGTTACTCAGCCGCTCAGTAACTCAGTAACTCGAAAAAAATGATCAAAACAGATATACTCATCATCGGCGCAGGACCAACTGGACTCTTTGCCGTTTTCGAAGCCGGATTATTAAAATTAAAATGTCATATCATTGACGCCTTACCTCAAGTAGGCGGACAATTATCCGAACTCTATCCTAAAAAACCAATATACGATATTCCGGGTTTTCCAGAAGTGTTGGCGGGCGATTTGGTGTCCAACCTAATGGAACAAATCAAACAATTTCAACCTGGTTTTACCTTAAACGAAAATGCTGAAACAATTGAAAAACTCGAAGACGGAACGTTTATCGTAACTACTAATAAAGGCACAAAACACCATGCCAATGCCGTAGCTATTGCTGGAGGTTTGGGTAGTTTTGAACCGAGAAAACCTATTTTAGAAGACCTTGCTTTTTATGAAGATAAAGGCGTTGAGTATTTCGTAAAAGATCCCGAATTGTTTAGAGATAAAAAAATTGTCATCGCAGGTGGTGGCGATTCTGCTTTGGATTGGAGTATCTTTTTGGCAGATGTCGCTTCGTCGGTAACATTAATTCACCGAAGAAACGAATTCAGAGGTGCTTTAGATTCGGTTGAAAAGCTACAAGAATATAAAAAACTCGGGAAAGTACAATTAATTACTCCAGCCGAAGTAATCGATTTAAATGGCGCAGAACATTTAGAATCGATAGATGTACAAGACGATAAAGGAGCACATCAAAATATTAAAGCCGATTATTTTATTCCGCTTTTTGGACTAACTCCAAAACTCGGAGCCATAGCCAATTGGGGATTGGAAATAGAAAAAAACGCAATCAAAGTCAACAACGCTTTGGATTACCAAACCAACATCGAAGGCATTTATGCCATTGGTGATGTGAATACCTATCCAGGAAAATTAAAACTCATTCTTTGTGGATTTCACGAAGCTACCTTAATGTGCCAAAGTGTGTATCAAAGAGTCAATCCAGGTAAGAAATATGTGTTGAAATACACAACGGTTTCTGGTGTTGACGGATTTGACGGAACGCGAAAGGAAGCTGAAAAAGCAGTGGTTAAATCGATAGAATAAATGCAATTAAATCATCCAGAACTTGTCGATTTATTACAGAAAGCATATTCTGCCGAGAAAGCAGCATCGTTTGCTTATCAAGGTCATGCGGCATCGTTAAAGGATAAAACAGATAAAGCAGCCATCAATCAAATTGAACATGACGAATGGCAACACCGAAAAGAAGTACTTCATATCATGAATGATTTCAATATTCCGATTTCAAAATGGTACGAATTTAAATTCCATGTTATCGGAAAAATAATAGCTTTTAGCTGTTTTGTAATTGGATGGTTTATGCCTTTTTATTTTGCAGGACGACTTGAAAGTGGCAATGTGTGTGAATATTTCAGAATGAAACACTTTTTTAATGCACTCGGAATTACCAAATACGATCAAATTCTGTACGATATGGGCATCAAAGAAAAAGAACACGAAGTGTATTTTCTGGAAAGAATAAAAGACAATAAAATGCTGCCTTTTTTTGAGAAATTGTTTTCGTGGGGAACTGGGCAAGGATTTAATAATATCGACTTGGATAAAAAATATCCTATGGAAGAATCCAATCAGTATTGTAAAAAATAGGAAAAGAATGGAAGACATTACCATAAAAATCACCGACCGCAATGGCGTTCAGCACGAAGTGCAAGCGCCAACTGACATGAACTTAAATGTCATGGAACTCATTCGCATGTACGAACTCGCAGAAGAAGGAACCATTGGTATTTGTGGCGGAATGGCGATGTGTGCTTCGTGTCAGTGTTATGTGTTGAACGATGTATTGCAATCCGAACGCAACGATGACGAAGAAGCCATGCTTTCAGAAGCGTATCACGTAAAAGACAATAGTCGATTGGGTTGTCAAATTCACATCTCTGCTGAAATTGACGGACTAGAAATTGAAATTGCACCTGAGCAATAAAAGAAAGAGTTTGCAAAACTTTACTTCTTCATCTGTATATCTATCGCCAATCAAAATTTAGTTGACTACAAAATAGGATAATTTACCTATTTTAAATTCGTCGGTGTTTTGTAATTCATTAATTTTACGTGAATTAAATTAGAAACGATGAAGAATATAATTTTACTTTTTACTTTACTTATTTCATTTATTGGTAATTCTCAAACGTTACCAAGTCAAATGTATTATTCTGCCGATGGTAAAATACTGTACACTGGAGGAGTAGTTCCAACGTCGGGATTTTATAACAAGAACCTTGTAAAAGACGTGTATCTGAATTTCACACAATCGGATTATTGGACGCAATTGACCAATAATTATGCTTCAGAAACCAATATTGCTGCAACGATGATATATGATGGCGTAACGTATCCTAATGTTGGTGTTCGCTTTCGCGGAAATACATCGTATACAACTATTGGTGCTTCACAAAAAAAATCATTTTCTGTCGAGACCGATTTTGTGGATGATAATTTAAAAATAGACGGCTATAACGACTTGAAATTCAATAATGCTCATCAGGACCCTACTTTCATGAGGGAAGTTTTATACAATCGAATGGCAAGAAGACACATGCCTATCGCAAAAGGAAATTACGTTCATTTGTATTTGAATAATATCGATTGGGGAATTTACCCAAACATTCAAGCGGTAGACAAAACGTTTCTTGATGAATGGTGGACTAGTAATGATGGCGCACGTTTTAGAGCTACAACAGAAAACACTGGAACACCTGGTGGAGGTTGGGGCGACGGAACAGCTGGAATGAATTACTTAGGAACAACCGCAGCAACGTATCAGCAGTATTACACCTTGAAATCAAACGATGTTGTGCTTGATCCGTGGCAAACTTTGATTGATGCTACGCTTTCTTTGAGTACCGCCACAGCAGCCAATTCGGAAACGGTAAAAACAAAAATTGATGTCGATAAAGTACTGTGGCATTTGGCTTGTGAAAATATTTTCACCGACGATGACAGTTACATTATGAAAGGCAAAATGGATTATATGGTGTATTACGAACCAGAAACAGGAAGAACTACTTCATTTGAATACGATGGGAATTCTACTTTTGTTACTGCAGCTGCTACTAGTGCCAATTGGGGACCATTTAAAAATGTAACCAATGCCAACTATCCATTATTGAATAAATTGATTAACATTCCCGAATGGAGACAACGCTATTTAGCTCATTACAGAACCATTTTAACTGAAACGTTTACCACCGCAAATGCGAATGCTTTGGTTGATGAACTAGATGCACAGATAAGCGCGTTGGTGGCTGCAGATACCAAGAAATTGTACTCAACAGCACAATATACAAGTGGAGTTCCTGGTTTAAAAACATTTGTTGCTAACAGAAGAACGTATTTATTATCCAATACAGAAGTAGCCCAAGTGGCTCCAATAATTGCGTCGGCTAAATATCATAACAGTGCTAATGTTGAATATATGGCTCCTGTTGCCAATGAAGTTTGCAATATAAAAGCAGTAGTAACTTCAACATCCGGAATCAACAAAATGATTTTATATTACGCGACAGGATTGGTGGGTAATTTTGCTAAAATCCAAATGTACGATGATGGAACGCACAATGATGATGCTTCTGGCGATGGTATTTTTGGAGCTCAAATTCCAGGATATGCTGCCAATACTTTGGTGCGATATTATGTAGAAGCTGTTGCCAACAATGCTACACTTTCGGCTTCCTACTTACCAACAGGAGCTGAGCATGATATTTTTGTATACACCGTAACAAATGTAAATGTTGCCAATGGTGTGGTTGTAAACGAAATCATGGCACAAAATACCACAGGAACTACCGATGAAGTAGGCGATTATGAAGATTGGGTAGAATTGTACAACAACAATAATTATCCTGTAGATTTAAGTGGCTATTATTTAAGTGATAGTACAACGAATTTAATCAAATGGCAATTCCCTTCAGGTGCTATTATTGCAGCGAATAGCTATATGGTTATTTGGGCCGACGATGAAGCCATCGAAGGACCGCTTCATGCCGCGTGGAAGCTTTCCGTAGGAGGAGAATCGGTTACTTTATCAAACCCATCGCAAAACATTGTAGACCAAGTAATTTTTGGAGCACAAACCACCAATATGGGTTATGCAAGAGTACCAAACGGAACAGGTGGTTTTGTAATTCAAGCACCAACTTTCAATGGTAATAATCAAATTCCGTTAGGAACTAGCGATTTTGAAATAGCAAAAAGCGAATTTATTATGTATCCAAATCCAGCTTCGACAAGTTTTAATTTGAACTTTTCAGAGGATTTAGTTAGAAAAAATGTAAACATCCACAATAATTTGGGACAACGTATTTTTGAAACCAAAGCCGAAAATCAAATGGAAATAAATACTTCTGGTTACGCATCTGGAGTGTATTTTGTAACCTGTGATTATGTCACGAAAAAATTAATAATCAAGTAATAAAAAAGTGGAGCTACTAACTCCACTTTTTTTATACCGTTTCTAAATTTTGAACGACTTGATCTTCAATAGCATCCCACAAACCAATTCGTTTTTCGAGTGCCAGAATCGAGGTTTCGGCAACTTCGTTCCATTTGGTTTCACTATCGCCACAAAGTTCTGCAATCATTTGCATTGCCATCGGACCGTGTTCATCGGCATCCAATTCGATGTGTCTTTCGAAATAATAAATCAGTTTGGATAAATCGGTTTCTGGAAAATTGATTTGAAAATTTCGCAGTATTTCGGTAAACATAGTTGGAATCAAGTCTTCTCTTCCAAAGGTAAATGCTGCGGCAATTTTGTGTGGTTTTCCTTCGTCAATAACTTGGAAGGTAAATTCTAAAAACGCTTTTATATTCGAATGCAAATCACTTTTCCGAATTGAAACAAATATGTTTTGTGTTGTTTGTACATCTTCTAAAAAAGAAAGTATGGCTGTTGTATTGGCGCCACATTGTTGCATTGCATCCAAATACATTTCAAAATGACTTAATCGCTTTCCGTCAAGCGAAAGATCGGTTTCTTCGGCAACGACAATTTCATTAATCAAATACCGAATTTCCGGATTTCCAATCGGCAACCACGGAGTAGTAGTACACGTCAATTTGTTTTGTAAGGCTTTTAGTAACGACATAAAATCCCAAACGGCATAAATATGAGTTTCTAAAAAACAATTCAAATCGTCTATCGTTTTTACTTTTTCATATAACGAGTGATTTAATAACTGTTCTTTTTGGTTGGATACTGATTGATGTATTGCTGAAATGGTCATAGCTTTTTTTATTTACTTACGAAAGTAGCATCCAATTTGGATGTTTAAAATCGGTACAAATGTAAAAATGCTTCCCCAAATAGAGAAGCATTTTATGTCAAATTTAGTTAATGTTTACTTTTTTATTTAAACGCTGGAATTCCAGTAATGTCAGCACCAGTAATCAATAAGTGAATGTCGTGTGTTCCTTCGTAAGTAATCACCGATTCTAAGTTCATACTGTGACGCATGATTGAATAATCGCCTGTAATTCCCATTCCTCCCAACATTTGTCTTGCTTCACGAGCAATATGAATTGCCATATCCACATTGTTTCTTTTTGCCATTGAAATCTGTGCTGTTGTTGCTTTTCCTTCGTTACGCAAAACACCCAAACGCCAAGTCAGCAATTGTGCTTTGGTGATTTCGGTAATCATCTCGGCTAATTTCTTTTGTTGCAATTGAAAACTCGCGATTGGTTTGTCAAATTGAATACGTTCTTTAGCATAACGCAAAGCCGTATCGTAACAATCCATTGCAGCACCAATAGCACCCCAAGCAATTCCGTAACGAGCCGAATCCAAACATTGCATCGGTGCTCCAAGTCCAGATTTTCCTGGCATAAGATTTTCTTTTGGTACTTTTACGTTATCAAAAATCAATTCACCTGTTGCCGAAGCACGAAGTGACCATTTGTTATGTGTTTCTGGCGTGGTAAAACCTTCCATGCCGCGTTCTACGATTAATCCGTGAATTCTTCCTTCTTCATTTTTTGCCCAAACAACGGCAATATCTGCAAACGGGGCATTAGAAATCCACATTTTAGCACCATTCAACAAATAATGGTCGCCCATGTCTTTGAAGTTGGTGGTCATGCCACTCGGATTCGAACCGTGATCGGGTTCTGTCAATCCGAAACAACCCATGAATTCTCCCGTTGCTAATTTTGGCAAGTATTTTTTGCGTTGTTCTTCGGTTCCGAATTTCCAAATTGGATACATCACCAACGATGATTGTACCGATGAGGTCGAACGAACACCTGAATCACCTCTTTCTATTTCTTGCATAATCAAACCATACGAAATTTGGTCAAGACCTGCGCCGCCATATTCTTCTGGAATGTACGGGCCAAATCCGCCAATTTCCCCCAAACCTTTTATAATTTGTTTCGGAAATTCGGCACGTTGTGCATAGTCTTCAATAATTGGAGAAACTTCACGTTTCACCCACGCACGAGCAGAATCGCGAACTAATTTATGTTCGTCTGTTAGTAAATCATCTAAGTTATAATAATCGGGAGCTTGAAATAAATCTGGTTTCATATGTCGGTCATTGCGAGAGCAACGCAGTGAAGCGAAGCAATCTGTTTATAGCTATTTTATATTTCTACGAAAACGTGTGCAAAGTTAATAAAACATATTTGAGAAACGATTCAACAGCTGTTATTTTTTGAAGCTATTTCCAGCTGTTTGTTACAATCTTTTGACAAAAAGAGATTTCCCTTCGCTTTGCTCCGGGCAATCTTTTTTACAAAAGGATTTCCACTTCCATCTGGGCTAGGGTTACAACCTTAAAATAGTTATTTTAGTTTTTTGAACAACGTACTTTTGGTAATCAAAAAGTCCATCATTTCCAACTTATTTTGATTTTGAACTAGTGTTTTACTGTTTGGATCAGCATTACAAAGCTCAATAAAAATAAAAATTTCTTCTTTTTTTAAGCCGAGTGTTTTGGTGTAAAATTCTTCTTGAAAATGATCGGCAACATAGTCTTTAAATACAATTTCTTGTTTTGCAGGTTTGGCATCTTTGTCCTTATTTTTGAATAGCTTGGCAATTCCTTTTCCTATTCGAACGAAATCCAATCCGTTTACTATTTCGCCTGTATATACAGATGAATTTACCGGTCGTGTGATTTGTTTTTCAAGTTTTACGGCATCGATATCAGCTTGTGAAACCTTGTAGTTACCGAGTGGCTTTTGTTCAATTTTTACTTCTTCCAGTTCGATAGTTTTTTTTGTCAACTCGATGATTAGGTTGCCTCTAAAGGAATTGTGTATTATGACTATTTTTCGGTCGTTGTGTTCTTTAGAAATAATATAAAGTTCGTCATTCACATTTGCCGCAATTGTAAAATTCCCTTTACTGTCGGTTGTGGCCACTTTTTTAGTGGTCATGTTTACAATGTCGATGGAAGTAAGTGGTATTTCTCCACTGACCACCTTTCCGCTAATACGCTTTTCGGTTTGGGAAAATCCTATAAAAAAGGTAAAAAAGAAGCTGAACAAAAGTGCTATTAGTCTCAATGTGTCGTCTTGATGGTTTGTAGCATCAAAAATATACTATTCCTTTTTTTAGGAATAATAAAAATTTGTTAATTGTGATTTTTATTAAATTTGAGATTTACATCTTCAAATAGAACTCTTTTGTTAAAGAAATGTAGTCTTCTGTATACTGATGACGTGCGGTTTCAATGATTAATTCGTCTATTGCTATTTCAATTACTTTTCGGCTAAAAGCCAACAAACTTCTCTTGATTTCTGTGGTTGGTGTTCCTTTTATACGGGTAATTTTAAAAGGAAATAAATCAACTTCTTTAGCTAAAGCAATGAATTTTTCTTCTTCTGAATAGGGTAGAATTACAGCAAAAATTCCGTTTTCAGACAATAATAAATCGGCAGCTTCTACCAATTCTTCGAAAGGCAACGCGTCGGAAAAACGAGCTAAATCGCGTTGTTCGTTATCGGTTTTGTAATCTTCGGTGTAAAAGGGCGGATTGGAAATAATAAGATCGTACTCGTCTTCGGGCTCGTCTACAAACTCATCCAAACCAGCGTGAAAACAAAACAATCGGTCACCCCAAGGCGAACTTTCGAAATTGTCGACACATTGTTCGTAGGCGTTTTCGTCTATTTCGATGGCATCAATTTGCTCGGCAGAAGTCCGTTGTGCGAGCATTAAAGATAAAATTCCGGTTCCGGCGCCAATATCCAAAACCGAAAACGGGTTGTTGTCAATTGGACACCAAGCACCAAGTAAAACGCCGTCGGTGCCGATTTTCATAGCACAGCGATCGTGTTGGATGGAGAATTGTTTGAATTGAAACATAGTTTTGTTAATTTCAAAATTCAAAGTTCGTTAATCGTTGTTCAAACTTCAAAAAAATATTGAATATTGAACAAGGAATTTTGAATGTTGAAGTTGAGGTGGTCTCTAGCCCTGATTGAGACGATATCCTTTGTGAGGGACGAGCAAAGATAAAGGCGAAAGCAGGAAATAGCTTCAAAAAATCTTTAAATTCTCACAAATACATCTCTACCAAACCTTCCGGTAAATCCATAACCACTTTTTTGTTTTCGCGATCGATTTTCACCAAAAATTGGTCAATCATCGGAATAAGGATTTCGACATTGCCGTTAATTACTTCAAATAAAGGTTGTGCGGAAGAATCGTTTATAGAAACAATTTTACCAAAAACACCAAGTCGTTGGTCTTCGATTTCAAAACCGATGACTTCGTGGTAATAAAATTGATTGCCGGTGAGTTTGGGCAACATGGTAAGCGGAAGATACACTTCGCAATTCATGATGCTGTCGGCTTCTTCTTCGTTGTCGACATCTTCAAATTGCACGCGAAGAAAATCGTTTTTATGCAACGAACTGTTTAAAATAAAATATGGAACCAGATTTTTGTTGAATTCAACAAATACTGATTCCATATCTTGGTATAACTCGGGTTCGTCGGTATCTAAATAGATAAGGACTTCGCCTTTGAAACTAAATTTTTTAGCGATTTTGCCAAGATAGAAACAATCTTCTTTACGCATTATCGCAGTGTATTAAGCTTCTTTTTCTTCGCTAGCTTCGTCAGCAGCTGGAGCTTCTTCAGTAGCTGCTTCCACTTCTGGAGTTTCAGTTACTTCAGCAACAACTTCTTCAGTTGCAACTTCTGCAGCAGGAGTTTCTTCTGTTGCTTCAGCTACTGGAGCCTCTTCAACTTGAGCTACTTCTTCAGCAACATTTTCAACAACTTCTGGAGCAACTTCTTCTTCAACAACTTCTGGAGCTACGTTGGCAGCTTCTTCAGCTTTAGCAACACGTTTGTCATTAGCCGCTTTTTCAGCTTTTAATGCTTTCGCTTTTGCATCTTGTTGTTTTTTAGACAAACCGTCTTTTTTAGCAGTAACTGCATTTGCTTTATCTTCTAACCACTTCGCCAATTTAGCATCAGCTTGTTCTTGAGTTAAAGCTCCTTTACGGATACCACCATCTAAGTGATGTTTCATTAACGCACCTTTGTAAGAAAGGATTGCTCTTGCTGTATCTGTTGGTTGTGCACCATTGTGTAACCATTGTACCGCTTGGTCAAGGTTTAATTCAATAGTTGCAGGGTTTGTGTTTGGATTGTAAGTTCCTAATTTTTCAAGGTATTTACCATCTCTTTTAGAGCGAGCATCAGCCGCTACGATCCAGTAAAAAGGTCTTTGTTTTTTACCGTGTCTTTGTAATCTAATCTTTACTGACATAATCTTTTGATTAATTTGAGGTACTCGACCTCGGTTATTTTAAGGGTGCAAATATACAAAACTTTTTGAATCAAACTAATACGATTTTAAAAAACATATTTTTTTTGGTTTTTATCTAAAGCAACAGACTTTTATTGACCTTAGGGAAATTCAGTAAGTGAAAAAATTATAAGAAAAGAATACGGTTTTTGCTTTTAAAATTACGTCATTTTTATACATAACAGTGTAAATCAATGCTTCTTAGCATTTTATTCGTGTTACTTTCGCACTGCAAAAAGTCATCAACATTACTTTATAATTCATAAACTATTTATATGAATCCAACATCCAAACGTTTCAAGCATCAAATTAACAATGCCATTGCAATCTTAATTATCGAAGGAAATTTAAAAAAAAGAGTTTTTGAAGGCACTTTAAAAGAAGTCAACGAGGATAATATAGTTATAGACCTAAATCCGAGTAATGCTGAAAACAAAATGCCTAATTTTAGGACATTTGGGTATGAGACATTTATTTTAGCTACAGAATTAGATATAAAACTTTATCACTTAACTAAACATATTCTCTAAAAAAAATCTTTAGTTAAAATTCTATGATAATTCATTAAAAAAACTATTTTTGTCTTTGCAAATTTATTTTAAAATGAAAAAATTATTTTCCCTTATCGTAATTTTAATCGCTTTTTCAAGCTGTACTACAGATGTTTCTACACCTGCACCAGGTTTTCAAGCTTTTAAAGATGATGTTTTATGGCGTGCTGAAGACTTCAAAGCGTATCTTTATGCTGATGGTCACCTGAGAATAGTTGGGTTGAACGGAACAGAACAAGTGGAGTTAAATGTATCTGATATAGAATTAGGTTCGTATTATCTTGGTACTGCTGATGCTCAAAATTCAGCAGGTTTTCGCACCGACTTTAACGATGAAGTAGTGAATTACTTAACGTACGATGCTGAAGGACCAATTAAGAATGTTAATAATCCGATGCTTATAGCTGGTGCCGATTATGTTGAAGGTTTTGATGTTTCGACAACTTCTACAGAAGGAGGCGTTGGTATGAAAGTAGATACAACCGTTAATGATTCTGGAATGGTTACTGGAGTTCTAATCAGTGAGCCAGGAATAGGTTACGAACCAGGAGATATTATTACGATTACTGGCGGAAACGGTAATGCGAAATTTAAAATTTCTAGTGAAATTGTAATAACAGGTTATACAGAAACAGGCATCACAGGAACTTTCCGATTTGCAGCTAAAAATGCTACTCCGAGTCCGTTTATAAATGACTTAGTAAGTTTTCAATACGGTTCATTTTACAATATACCTGTTGTTTTCGTAGATTAATTAAGCTAATTGGTTGTCAAATAGGCGACTACTTTTTTCAAGCTACTTTTTATTTTCATAATAAAACGTTATTTCATAGCGGATTGCGTTTTAATTACCTACCTTTGGAATCAATTTTAAAAATTACATATGAATATTTTTGTTGGAAGTCTTCCATTCAGTATTGAGGAAGCAGATTTAAGAGAGTCTTTTGAGGCTTATGGAACAGTTGACTCTGTTAAAA
>JAZKGN010000073.1:0-11194 GCA_040385945.1 Bacteroidota bacterium | reverse complement strand
AGTTTAAAAATAACGCCAAAATAACCTTAGACGAAAACCAAAACGTTTGCTTGGTAGCAATTAAAAAAATCAAGTCGGGTGACGAAATTTTCTGCGATTATGGAAAGTCCTATTGGAAAAACCTACTTAAACTAAATGTTTAAAATAGTCCAGAAGAATTTTGTCGTTTTCTGAAGTCGGCGTAAAAACTTCCAACAAACAAGGTTTATCATTTTGGTCAAACATCGTTTTTAAAGCACCTTGCAACGTCACTTCATTGCTTGCTATTTGATAATCGAACCGGTACATCTTTGCCAAATGTTCTGCAGTTAAACAATGAGATGTTTCGAAGAAAGTGGTAAAAACAGGCGTTTCTGTATGACCTGGTAAAATTCTGAAAATACCTCCTCCACCGTTGTTAATCAAAATGATTTTGAAGTTTTTCGGAATGTAATTGTTCCATAACGCATTGCTATCGTATAAAAATCCAATATCGCCTGTTAGCAAAACAGTTGGCTTTTTACTAGCAACGGCAGCACCAATAGCCGTTGACGTACTTCCATCAATGCCACTTGTACCGCGATTGCAAAATACTTCAACCGAAGGTGCAATCGGAAACAATTGAATGTAACGAATAGGCGAACTATTACTCACTTGCAATTGACTGTTTTGAGGTAATTGACTCAGTACTTTTTCAAATACTTTTAAGTCGGAAAACGGAATTTCATCAAGGTATTGTTGGTGTTTATTGGCTCTATGCAATTTAACTTTGTGTGTGTTGGCATTGTAGTCGCTTTCAACTCTTTCAGTCAAACTGAAAAAAGAATGAAAAAACACATTTGGCGACACTTTAAAATGTTTGGTCAAACAGCCAAACGTATCGTACGCTCGTAAATCGTCAATGTGCCAATGTTGCTTGGGTTGGTATTTTCGCAAAAAAGCTTTGATTCGTTTAGAGACTATCATTCCTCCAAAAGTCACTAAAACATCAGGTTGAAAAGCCAAAAAATCTTCGTGCGTGAAAGGGGTAATAATCGTATCGATATTGCTAATCACATTATCATGATGCAAATTGGATGTTGTTTCGGTCATAACAACAACCGAATCATCGTCGGCCAATCTATTAATGATAGCAGCATCAATTGCATTGGGATAATTGGTTCCGACTAAAATTAATTTCTTTTTTGCTTGGTTCCAATTGTTAGCATAGCTTGAAAGAGATTCGTCCAAAACCAACTCTTGAACTGTAGACGAAGTTATTTTTGGATCAACCAAAAGTGTATCCACCATTTCATACAAAGGCTCTTCAAAAGGCGCGTTGATATGAACTGGTCCTTTTTTATTCATCGCTTCATTGATGGCTTGGTCGATTAAAAAATCGTTTTCAACAGAAGCATTTTCATCCAAATTAGCATTATAGAGCGAATGGTTTTCAAATACATTGGCTTGACGAATGGTTTGTCCGTCACCAATATCAATTTTGTCTTTTGGACGATCAGCAGAAAGCACAATAAACGGAATCTGGCTATAAAAAGCTTCTGCAAATGCTGGATAATAATTCAACAAAGCCGAACCCGAAGTACAAACTACAGCAACTGGTTTCTTAATTTGTTGGGCTATTCCCAACGCAAAAAAAGCGGCACAACGCTCGTCGGCGATACTATAACAAGTAAAATTGGGATTATTGGCAAAACCGATTGTTAATGGTGCATTTCTCGATCCAGGTGAAATTACGATATGTTGGATTCCTTTGGCGCGAAAAATTTCGATAATCGATTGTGCTAAAGGTAGTTGCGGGTAGGTCATTCTGTATGTTTAGAAGTTTAAAAGTTTAGGCGTTAATCCCAAAAAAAATCCACTACAAAGTTACAAAGTAATTTCAAGTCTTTGGCTGTATTTTCTTATTTTTGAACTCAATTTTAACGCCGATGGAAATAAAAATCAGACCTTATCACGTTTCAGATACCGCTCCTATTTTAGAAATCATCAATGATGCTATTCTGACTTCTACGGCTTTGTACGATTATGAACCAAGAACTTTAGCCAATCAGATTGCTATTTTTGAAGACAAATTGAGCAAAGGTTTTCCTGTAATTGTAGCAACAATTGATGAAGAAATGGTTGGTTTTGGTTATTATAGTGAATTCCGTTTTCGGGAAGCCTATAAATTTACTGTAGAACATTCGGTCTATGCTTCTCAAGGTCATATTGGAAAAGGCGTCGGAAAACGAATCATGCAACATTTACTTGAATTAGCCAAAGCTCAAAAATTACATACTATGATTGGAGTCATCGATTCGGAAAACAAAAGTAGTATTGCCTTTCATGAAAAATTCGGATTTGAAACGGTGGGATTTATTAAGGAATCTGGATTCAAATTCGACCGATGGTTACACAGTGTGATTATGCAAAAGATGCTATAAAAAAAAGCGACTTTCAAATGAAAATCGCTTTATTATACTGTAAAAAGTAACTGCTTATTTAACAGCAACCATTATTTCTTCACTCATTGGAGACACTTTAGATGGAAACATTTTTACTAATTTTCCTTTTTCGTCAATTAAGTATTTTTGAAAATTCCATGCTACTTCACTATCCAATACTCCATTCTGACTTTTTTGAGTTAGAAATTGATACAACTCACTCATCTCTTTCCCTTTTACAACCACTTTACCCATCATTGGAAAAGTTACATCATAACCTTTGGTACAAAATGCTTTAATTTCGGTGTTGGTTCCTGGTTCTTGATTTCCAAAATCATTAGAAGGAAATCCGATGATAACCAATTTACTTTTATTTTGTTTGTACAACTCTTCCAATTCTTTGTATTGTGGTGTATATCCACAATTAGAAGCTGTATTTACAATAAGAATCTTTTTGCCTTTAAGAGTGCCAAAATCAAATTCTTTCCCATCAATATCCTTTACTTTAAAACCGTAAATTGAACCCATACTTATTTCTTTGGTTTTTTTCTTTTCTGAAATTTCGTCAACAATTGGTGCTGCATAATCACTTTCTGTAAGAATTCCAGATGCTGGCGGTGCTTCTTTCTTTTCTTTCGTTTCTGTTCCTTCTGTAGTTTTTGTTTCTTGAGCATTACTTTGGCAACTAAATAAAATAAATACGCCACATGCAGTCAATAGTATTTTTTTCATAATTAAAACTTTAATTTTATTATTAAGGAAAACAAAAATAATTATATAATGCTAAAATCCTATCTTTTTAACAAAATAAATAAAAGCCCAATGCAAAAAACACATTGAGCTTTTAAACAACAAACAAAACAAACCTTATAAATGAAAATTCAACTTCACTAACTTCATCCATTTACGATATAAGTAGTACTTCTGGTTTTGTGAAAATGAATTTTAAGAATTGTTTACCTACAATTTGGATTAAAAAAATTACATTTATAAATCCATTATGCAATAACTAACGTAGTTAAGGGTAACAACAACCAAAACAAAAAAACAATGAGTCAGGAAGAATTAATTCCGTTAATCCTCAAAAAGGATGACCGAGCCTTTACTATCATGTATGATATGTATTCGAAAAGTTTATTTTCGGTGATTTCAAATCTGTTGAAAGAAACAGAAGACGCTGAAGATGTATTGCAAGAAGTCTTTGTTAAAATTTGGAAAAGTATCGACAGCTATTCCGAAAGCAAAGGTAGATTTTACACTTGGATTGTAAATATCGCCCGAAACACAGCCATTGACAAACTGCGATCTAAAGGGTATAACAACAGTCAGAAAAACCTATCGTCTGATAATTTCGTACATCTGTTAGACGACAGTAACAAATTGGTCAATCGAATTGATACAATTGGAATTCAAGAATTCGTAAAAAAATTAAAACCAAAATGCATCCAATTGATTGAGTTATTATTCTTTCAAGGATACACACAGCAAGAAGCTTCAGACGAACTTGAGATTCCACTTGGCACTGTCAAAACACAAAATAGAAATTGCATTAATGATTTAAGAACTTATTTAAAAATATAATGAATATCACAGATATAATAAATTCAGGAGACGTTGAACTTTATGTTTATGGTGTATTAAGCGAAAGTGAAACCGAACAAATGGCCGACATGTCTAATAAACATAAGACATTAAAAGACGAGATACTTTTAGTTGAAAACAGTATTCTTCAATTGTCAAGTAGTTTTGCTCCCAACATTTCTTCGGAAGTGTATGAGAAAATCAAACAAAAAATTGGCTTAAAACCAACTTCAGTTATAGAAATGAAACCTAAATCTTCTATTTCTCAGTACATTGGATGGGCAGCTGCACTTGCCTTACTAGTCGGAATTGTATACCAATACAACAAGCAAACGACTATCGAAAATGAAATCGTAACCATCGAAAAAGAAAAGATTAAATTGAATGAAGCCGTTGCTACATCCGAAAATAAAAACAAACAAACCAAACAACTTTTGGATGTGATTCGAGATGCTAAAAATACGGTAGTAACACTTGGTGGTCAAGCCGTAGCACCAAAATCGTTTGCAAAAGTGTATTGGAATAAAGAAACGCAAGTTGTTTATGTAGATGCTGCAGGTTTACCAGAACCACCAGAAGGAATGGTGTACCAAGTTTGGTCTTTAAAATTGAGTCCGACTTTAACACCAACCAGCATAGGATTATTAGAGAACTTTACTGCGGATAACAATCGGATTTTTGCTGTAAGCAATACTGCTGATGCTGAAGCATTCGGAATTACATTAGAGCCAGCTGGAGGAAGTGAAACACCTACGATGGAACAATTATACACTTTGGGAAAAGTGTAATTTAAAACCCAATTGATTAAAAAAAGGTGCTACATAATTGTAGCACCTTTTTTATTTATTTTTTATAATATTTTTTATACTTTGGATAAGTAACAATGGCTATCAGAATAATGGCTACGATAGAATACCAAATCCAACTAAGCGATTTGGCTTCACCACTCGCATACGAATGCAATCCAACCAAGTGGAAATTAACTCCGTAATAGGTAAATAAAATCGATAGAAAAGCAAACATGCTCATCACATTGAAAATCCATTTGTTTCGCAACGAAGGAACAAATCGCGCGTGAATAACAAAAGCATATACCATAATACTAATTAAAGCCCATGTTTCTTTAGGATCCCAACCCCAATATCTTCCCCAACTTTCATTGGCCCATTGTCCGCCTAAAAAGTTTCCAATAGTCAGCATAATCAATCCAATAGTTAATGACATTTCATTGATATAGGTAATTTCTTGGATGTTTAATTTCATCTTTTCTCTGTTCTTCTCGTTAGTGAAAAAGATAAGTAATAGTGAAACAAATCCTAAAATCATTCCCAATGCAAACGGACCGTAACTGGCAACAATAACTGCTACGTGAATCATCAGCCAATACGAATTAAGTACGGGTTGCAAATTGCCAATTTCTGGATCAATCCAATTGGCGTAAGCTGCAGCTAAAATCATCGCTGTTACAAAGGCTGAAGAAGCCACGGTAAGCTTTGATTTTCTATCAAAAGCCAATCCGAAAAACATCGTCGCCCAAGCAATATAAATAATACTTTCATAGGCGTTACTCCACGGTGCATGACCCGAAATATACCAACGTGCAATCAATGCCAAAGTGTGTAATCCAAATAACAATCCGATAAAAACATGCATCCCATTGACAATCATTTTATAGCCTTTTCTTTCTTTGAAAATTGCTAAAATGGTAAACAGCAACATGATTATTGCACCAGTTATATACAAATATGGCAATTTTTGAAAAACATCGTATTTGTTATACAGAATTTCCGAATCGATTTTGTCTTCTGAAGGTCGAACTTCCTTACCAAACTTTTTCTGATAGTTTTCCATTCCAACCAAAAACGTATTAGCATACGTATAAGTATTGTCTTGAGAGGCTTTACCTAGAGCTTCAAGATACACTGGCAATGCATTTTTGATGGTGTCAAGTGCCGTTCCGGTTTGGTGATTGATTTCTAAAAACGATACCCATTTGTAGTTTTTGTCTTTAACTACCGGAAATATTCTTAAAATTTTTCCGCTCAACGCCGAATTCAGTAAGTTTATTTTTTTGTCGGTTTCTACAAAATCTTTTTCGAAGTTGTTTGGATTTGCCGCTTTGTAGGCTTCGTCCAAATACGGTGATAATTTGTAGTTGCCTCTATCATCAAAGAAAGCTCTGAAAGGTGCGAATTCATCCTCCGATTTGATTCCGATTATCTTACGAATACTGTCGTTTCCTCTTTTGATGTAAATCAACGGCACTTCAAACCAAGCTGTTGGATATTGCGTCATGGAAAGAAAAACCTGATCAGAATTCATCCCCTTATATGTATTCTCGTGACTCACTTTTCGGAGCAATTCTGATGAAAACGTATTGATGGGTTTCATTCGTCCGCCTTCATCTTGTATCACCAATCGTCCAAATTGCGAAGCATGCTTTTCTGAAACTTTATACTTTAAAATAGAATCTAAAAAGTTAAACTTTTGTTGGTGTTGCGGGTGATTCTGTGAAAATCCGTTCAGCGAAAACAAGAGTATAATCAACGTAAGTAATTTTGATTTTTTTTCTTTCACTCGTTCTAGTTTACGTTTCAAATCGGCAAAACGCGAATGTTTGGTAAACATAATCGCCATCATAGCAAAAAACAAAGCAAAATAACCAATGTAAGTGATTAATGTTCCCCAAAAATCATGGTTGACTGACAATACTGTTCCTTTTTCATCTGGATCAAAAGACGCTTGAAAAAAACGATATCCTTTGTGATCTAAAATATGATTCATGTAGATGCGAGCGTCAAATTTGTCATTGCCATCTAAAATCGTGACTTTACTTTCGTAAGACGAATAACTGTTCTCTGTTCCTGGATACTTTTTGGCAATAAAGTCATTCAATTTTACATTAAAAGGTAAAAAATACGACTTACTTCCATAAAACAAAGTAAAATCTAAATTGCCGACTTTAATACTTTGTGGCTCACTTTGTACTCCTTTAGAACTAGTCAAAGCCACTTCTTTTTCTTGTCCGTTTGATTTTATCTTTAGCACTAAAATGTTGTCTGCCTTTTTATTTTTATAATCGTTAGTCGATTTAAAATCCTTCACACCTTTTATAGGTTGATCTGGAAAAACAAATTGACTTCCAGCCACATTATAAAGCGAACGAAACATTAATTTTTGCAGGCTGTCTTTGGCAACTGTTCCTTTCATTTGGTCGGCCATTCGCATAAACTGACCATCAAATGGTGCCAAAATAGTTGGCTCTGCTCCTGTTGTATTGATATTTATTGCTCCTTTTGTCGGTTTGTTCAAAGCAAATAAAACATTGTGTATGTTTTGCACTTCGCCTTCAACCAAATAATGTTCGTGTCGCGAACCATCTCCTGATTCGACCATTTTTAGATACAACTTACCGTTTTTATCGGCTTTAATGGTTTCTTTGGCATCCATAATAAAATCTTTGTATTCGATTTCAAATGGTGTTTTATTGAATTTATCGTTGATAGAAAAATCGTTATTGGTAGCTGCCGAAAGCAATAAAGGTCTTTCGACTGTTTTTCGTTTCATTTGTCCGTCAAGGTCACCATCTACAAAAACAGTTAGAAAATTTTTATCCGAATAAAATACGTTAGAAATAGCACCTTCACGTATTGGCATCATTCCTTCAAAGCTGATGTAACGCGTAATAAATGCACCCATCAAAATAAAAATGAAAGACAAATGCAATAAAAGCGTCGCCCATTTTTCCTTTTTATACAACTGATACCTCTGAATGTTTCCCAAAAAATTTATTAAGAAGAATGCGTGAATGGCTTCAAACCACCAAGCGTTGTACACCATAATTCGGGCAGTTTCAGTATTGTATTTACTTTCTATAAACGTTCCGGCTGCCATCGCTACAGCGTAACCAATAAATAAAATAGCCATTAAACGAGTGGAGAAAAGTATCGATTTTAATTTTTCCATAATAGTAACAGTGGAATGATTTTTTTATAATAAATCCGAATTTCGGGCGTACAAAAGTAAATTAAAAATGTTGATTATTTTAGTTAATGATTATCGATTTAAGGGTTTTTTAAGAGACGTTGACGAACTGTTATTATTCAAAAAAAAATGAATAATTTAGCCAAATGTTAGAAATCGTAATCATTGGTTCCGGAAATGTCGCACAACATTTGATAAAGGCTTTTTCAAAAAGCACTTCAATCAAAGTCGTTCAGGTGTTTGCCAGAAATAAAGAAGCAATTTCAAACTTGATTGATTCCGACAATATCACTTCTGATTATACCGATTTAAAAGACGTTCCGTTATACATCATCGCTGTTTCAGACAATGCTGTAGCAGAAGTATCGTCGAAAATTCCTTTTAAAAATAAAATCGTGCTTCATACTTCTGGAAGTATGGCAATAACCGATTTGGATGCAAAAAACACCAGAGGTTCGTTGTATCCAGTACAAACATTTTCAAAAACAAAAGAAGTCGATTTTAAAAAAATTCCGATTTGCCTTGAAATAGAAGACGAAACCAACTATAAAATGATTGAAGCAATCGCTTTGTCTATTTCGGATATTGTTTTTAAAATAACTTCCAAACAACGAAAATCACTGCATGTCGCCGCCGTTTTTGTCAATAATTTTGTCAATCATTTGTATCAAATTGGAAATGAAATTTGCGAAGAAAACGATGTGTCTTTTGAAATTTTAAAACCGTTAATTTTAGAAACGGCGAATAAAATACTACATCTTTCACCAAAAGAGGCACAAACAGGTCCAGCCAAACGAAAAGACACCAACACAATAAACGCCCATTTGCAATCGTTAACCGATGAAAATAAAGCAACGATATATAAAATACTAACCAAATCTATAATTGATAATGGCTAAAAGTTATAAAGAACTAATGAATACCATTGACACGTTTATATTTGACGTAGATGGCGTACTTACAGACGGCACCGTACACGTTTCACCCACTGGCGAAATGCTACGAGAAATGCACATTCGTGACGGATTTGCCATGAAAGCTGCTTTAGAAAGTGGTTATAATGTGTGCATCATTTCTGGAGGTAGCAATGAAGGTGTTCGCATTCGACTGAGAAATTTAGGCATTACCGATATTCATTTGGCGGCACCAGACAAAGTAGCGACTTTTAAAGAATACGCTGAATTGTACCAAATCAAACCCGAAAACGTATTGTACATGGGTGATGATATTCCCGATTTTCACGTAATGCAATTGGTAGGATTGCCTACTTGTCCGCAAGATGCTGCTCCCGAAATCAAAGCCATTTCGACTTATATTTCGCATGTAAATGGCGGAAAAGGTGCCGTTCGCGATGTCATCGAACAAGTGATGAAAGTACAAGGAAAATGGCATTTGTACTACAACGGAAAGTTTGATTAATACTTTGAACAAATTACCAAATATGAAATACCTAAAACTCATTCGCTACCAAAACCTACTCCTACTCGCCTTTATGCAACTCGTATTTCGATATGGGTTTCTCAAACAACAAGATATATGGCTTTCACTTAGTGATTGGCAATACGGATTATTGGTTTTGACAACTGTATTACTTGCTGCTGGCGGTTACGTCATTAACGACATTTTTGATCAAGATACAGACAACGATAATAAACCTAGTAAAGTAATTATAGGCCGTTCTATTTCTGAAGGCAATGCGTATTATATTTATGCAGGTTTAACTTTATCGGGAGTTTCCATCGGAATGTATTTATCAAATGTGATTCAGAAACCCGGATTTGTAGCCATCTTTATTTTTATCGCAGCGCTATTGTATTTCTATGCAACGACGTTAAAACAAATGGTGCTTTTAGGAAACATCGCAGTTGCTTCATTGCTTGGTTTTAGTGTGTTAATAATTGGTTTTTTCGATTTGTATCCAGCCGCTTACGAAGGAAATGTTGTGAAAATGAAAATGCTACTTTCAATACTAAAAGATTACGCCATCTATGCGTTTATCATCAATTTTATTCGTGAAATGGTCAAAGATTTAGAAGACGTAAATGGCGATTACAATCAAGGAATGAAGACGCTTCCTATTGTTCTTGGTATTTCTCGGACATCAAAAGTTGTTTTTGGATTGTTGCTACTATCCATCTTGATGTTGTTGTATTACCTGACTAAAAACGTCATTGAAAACAATTTATACTATGCAGCTGTTTATGTGCTGATTTTTGTCATTGCACCACTTATTTTCTGTGCAGTGCAAATGTGGTCAGCCAACAATAAAAAACAATTTCATTTGGTAAGCCTAATTTTAAAATGGGTTATTTTCTTCGGAATCCTATCCATAACAGCCATTACCTATAATATTATCCATAATGTTACGAAATAAAATAAAAGACTATACTATCATTCTGGCATCAGGTTCGCCAAGACGTCAGCAGTTTTTGAGAGACTTGGATTTGGATTTTGAAATTCGTTTAAAAGACATCGAAGAAATCTATCCTCCAAATCTAAAAGCTGAAGAAATCACCAATTATCTGGCACAATTAAAGGCAAAAGCGTTTGAAGGTGAACTTCAAAAAAACGAACTTCTAATCACCAGCGACACCATTGTTTGGCTAAACAACAAAGCATTAGGAAAACCAAAGGATTACGATGATGCTGTTCACATTTTAAAACAATTGTCGAATGCTACGCACGAAGTCATCACATCGGTTTGTTTTACTACAAAAGATACTTCCAACACCATTTTTGATGTTACAAAAGTGACTTTCAATTCACTTACAGAAGAAGCGATTCATTATTATCTCGAAAAGCACAAACCGTTTGACAAAGCCGGAGCCTATGGTATACAAGATTGGATTGGCTTAACTGGGATTTCAAAAATTGAAGGTTCGTATACCAATGTTGTTGGTTTGCCGACTGAAAAAGTATACAATTATTTAACACAACATTTTGTAATTAATGCGTAATTTTACAATTCTCATTTAGAAAAAAACGCAATGGAAACAGAAGCAGAAATCAATGCCAAAATCATGAAGTTAACCATGGTAATTCAAGAAAATTATCCTGAATTGTCAAAGTATATCAACGAAATGCCTGTCACTATTCCTGTAGATAATAATCCGGAGGTGAATATAAAAAATCTTCAAAAATACCATGATACCTTATTGACATGGTTTCGGAATTACGTCTCTGAACATCAACTAAATTACATCAACCAACGTTCAAAATCAGGACAT
>JAZKGN010000072.1:0-3226 GCA_040385945.1 Bacteroidota bacterium | reverse complement strand
GGATACGTAATAGTAAACCCACATTCTTTTTGTCCTTTAATAATAGCATCTTCATTCATAAAAAAAGTAAAAGGACAGTTGCTTTCAAAATTGGCGTATTCAGCCACAGGATATTCCAAACGCAATTGACTGGATGGTTTGGGCAACACTTCTTTTTTGCAACTGGAAATGGCAAGTATTGTGATACAAATCAGCACTGTTTTCAGGATTAAATTTTTATGCATCGATGGTAATTTTAATTTGTTTTACCCGTTTTTTATCAACGGTTTCAATGGTAAATAAGCAATTTTCAAATTGGATTTTTTGTCCCTTTTTCGGAAAATTACCCAAAATTTCAAGGATAAATCCGGCTAATGTTTCGGCTTCTCCTTTTCTGTTTTCAAATAAGTTTTCGTCCACTTCGATAACTCGGTAAAAATCGCGCAGGTTTATTTTGCCTTCAAACAGGTAATTTCGGTCATCTATTTGAGAAAAATGAATGTCATCATCATCAAATTCATCACTAATATCGCCTACAATTTCTTCAATCACATCTTCTAATGAAACCAATCCTGAAGTGCCACCATATTCATCCACTACAATCGCCAAATGGCTTTTCATACTTTGAAAATCCTTTAATAAATTGTCGAGCTTCTTGTTTTCTGGAACAAAAAACGGTTCGCGCATCAGGGCTTTCCAATCAAATTCCTTTTTGTTGATGTGTGGAATCAAATCTTTAATAAACAGAACGCCTTCTATGTGGTCAATATTGTCCTTGTACACCGGAATTCTCGAATACCCTTTGTCGATGATTTTCGGATAAATTTCGGCGAAGGTTTCGTTGATTTCTATGGCAAAAATATCGATACGCGGACTCATAACTTGTTTGGTGTCGGTATTTCCGAACGTGACAATGCCTTCTAAAATTTTTTGTTCTTCCTGCGAGGTGTCGGCATCCGAAGTCAATTCTAACGCTTGCGACAACTGATCGACAGAAAAATTGGATTTTTGTTTTCCTAACTTCTCTTGAATAAAAACCGTTAAAGCTCTCATTGGTGAACTAATAGGCGAAAGCAATTTGTTTAAAATCAGTAAAGGATAAGCAATAAAAGTGGCGAATTTTATGTTGTTCCGATTGGCGTACACTTTTGGCAACACTTCTCCAAACAACAAAATTAGGAAAGTAACCAAAATTACTTCGACGATAAATTTTAAAATCGGAATCGAAATCGTAGCAAAAACAGTATCTAACGAAAAGGAAAAGAGAATTACAATGGCAATATGTAAAAAGTTATTGGCAACTAAAATGGTCGCTAATAATTTCTTGGGTTTTCCTAAAAGTTGGTTGATGATAATCGATTTGGAAGCATTTTTTTTGTTCAGTTCTACCAAGTCTTTTGCAGTCAATGAAAACATGGCAACTTCGGCAGCAGCAACCATCGCACAACAAAAAAGCAAAAGGGCAATCCCAATAGTGCCAAAAAGAATGTTGGTGTCAATTGTCGATAAAAATCCTAAACTGGGCTCTGGGTCCAAGTGCTGTAGCGTTAGTTAAACAATATCAAAACGGCAAATCATTCTCGTGATTTGGTAGGTTTTGCGGGTCAAAGTTAGTGTTTTTTGAATCAGAACTAATTTGCTTATTCCCTTCAGTATCTTTTTTAACGGTCAAGAAGGTGAATTCGGTCACCTGAATTTCAGTAGTGTATTTTGTGGTTCCGTCTTCTGCTTGCCATTGACGCGATTTTATGCGTCCTTCAACATATATTTTATCGCCTTTGGAAAGGTATTTTTCACAAATTTCGGCAGCTTTGTTTCGTACCACCAAATTATGCCATTCGGTCGAAGTTATTTTTTCATTCGTTTGTTTGTTGATGTATACTTCATTGGTAGCCAACGGAAAACGTCCGATGCAATTTCCACCTTCAAAATAGTGCATTTTAATATCATCACCCAAGTGACCAATAAGCATAACTTTATTTAATGTCCCGTTCATTATAATAGCAAATTTGTATTTATCCAAAATTAAGAAAAATTTTGATACTTAAATAGAATACTTTTCAATAAAGTTAAAAATGACGATGGGAAACGGAAAGGAATGTATGGCGTTTAACGGAATTCCATTCGCTAATTTACTCGAAACAGTCACTTTATAAAAAGAAATCGACAAATGTTGGTGCGATAATTTATGTACAATCGGAGCTTCGTAAGCAAAAACATCGGTGATGTTATAATCTTGAAAATCGATTTTAATTCGGTTGATAATGCTTTCTTGAGTGACTGCTTTTTCGGTTTCTATGACTGGAAACTCGTATAAATTATGCCAGATTCCTTTTTCAGTTCGCTTGTTGAGTAAGGTAGATTTATCAGCATCTTCAAAAATCAAATAATGAAAATAGCGATTGGTGACTTTCGTTTTCTTAGTTTTTATAGGAAGTAAATGCACTTTATCTTTTTGCAAAGCCGCACAACTACTAGAAAAAATACAGTTTTCACAATTCGGGTTTTTAGGAACACATTGCAATGCGCCGAATTCCATTATTGCTTGATTAAACAATGCTGGATTATCATTTGGCATTAATTCTTTCGCCAAAGCAGCAAATTCTTTTTTGGCTGTAGCTGAAGAAATGTCGGTTTCCAAATCGAAATAGCGCGACAACACCCGAAAAACATTGCCATCAACCACAGGAACTACTTCGTTAAATGCAAAGGAAGCAATGGCGGCTGCAGTATAATCGCCAATGCCTTTTAATTTTAATAAATCGGTATAATTATTTGGGAATTTTCCGTCCAATTCAAAGGCTACAATTTGTGCTGTTTTGTGCATGTTTCGAGCTCGTGAATAGTAACCCAAACCCTGCCATAATTTCAAGACTTTTTCTTCATCGGCATTTGCCAAATCAACTACTGTTGGAAATGCCTTTACAAACGATAAAAAATAAGGCATTCCTTGCGCTACTCGCGTTTGTTGGAGCATAATTTCGGAAAGCCAAATCGGGTAGGCATCGGTTGTTTTTCGCCATGGTAAATCGCGTTTGTTTTGTAAATACCATTGCAATAATGAGTTAGAAAAATTCATAAATAAAATTAGGTTAGCAAAAGTATAAGTTTATGTGATTAAATTTTAATGAATTAGGTTGATTATATGTTTTTTTTATTTGTATATTTGCACACTTAAAAAAAATAATACATTATATTAATACGAAAGAAAATGACGAAAGCAGATATCGTAGCAAAAATTTCAGAA
>JAZKGN010000071.1:0-6469 GCA_040385945.1 Bacteroidota bacterium | reverse complement strand
GACAAAACCGTGGTGATGTTTCAGTAGCGCACATTATGCTTTTAAATCCGTCTGCAGAAAAAGGCGACACCGATATGGATAAAGCTAAAAATACCATTCAAGATATTTATAAAAAAATCCAACAAGGAGAAAGCTTTGAAGAATTGGCAAAACAGTTTTCGGAAGACAAATCTTCAGCTCCAAAAGGTGGTGTGCTTAATCGTTTTGGATCAGGACAATTAAGTTCTGAAGAGTTTGAAACGGTGGCTTTTTCACTAACAAAAGAAAATCCAATTTCAGCACCATTTCAATCGCAATTTGGATGGCACATTGTGAAGTTAATAGAAAAATTTCCATTAAAAACTTTAGATGAATCGAAAACAGAATTGGAAAATAAAATCAGCAAAGACGATCGTTCTCGATTGATTACCAATTCACTAACCGACAAATTAAGAAAAAAATACAAAGTTAAAAGAGACAATAAAGTCTTTGAAGCAGTTTCTAAATTAGTCACAGAAGACGTTTACACAGGAAAATGGGAATTGGCAGAGAATGCAAAAGAAAACAATAAAGCCAAACTTTTTACGATTGATAATAAAGAAGTTTCTGGATATCAATTTTTGAACTTTATCAAAACACAACAAAAATCAGGATTGTCAGCTAAACCACTGTCCAGATTACTTGATATTGAATACAACCGATTTGTAGACGAACAATTGAATCAATATTACAATGACAATTTAGAAAATGAATTTCCTGAATTTGCTGCTGTTGTTGAAGAATACCGTGACGGATTGTTGCTTTTCGACTTAATGGAAAAAGAAATCTGGGAACGTTCTAAAACCGATACATTAGGTTTGAAATCGTTTTATGAAACTCAAAAGGGTAAACACAAATGGAAGTCGCGTTTGGATGTTATTATCGTTTCATCAACTAATATGGATATTGTTAAAAAAGCACAAGCAATGCTTAAAAAGGACGCAACGCCTCAAGAAATTAAAGACAAACTCAATACCAAAGATGTTGTAAATGTTATGGCGAGCCAAAGCACACTTGAAATTGGAGCGACACAATTACCAAAAGACACTAAGCAGGAAGTGGGTGTTTCTGAAATAACCCAACAAGGTGAATATTATTTTGTTACCAAAGTACTCAAGGTCATTCCAGAAAGTGATAAAACTTTTGAAGAATGTAAAGGTAAAATAACCAACGATTATCAACAGTATTTAGAGCAAAACTGGATTGGCGAACTGAATAAAGAGTTTAAAGTTAAAGTGAATCAACCTGTTTTCGAAAAAACAAAAAATCAAATTAAAAACAATTAGCATTAGCATTGGTATTCCTACCATAAAAAAAGAAACATGAAAATACTACATAAAATAATTGTTGCCCTTACCGTTTTGCTTTCATTTACTTTTGCAGAAGCACAAGAAATCATTAAGGATTCGGTAAAAGTAAACCCAACAAAAGTAAATTCGTCGAAAAGACAAAAAATTGACGGTATTATTGCTACGGTTGGTGAGTACATTGTTTTAGATTCGGATATAGACAAGTCGTTTCTAGAATTGTCAAGTCAAGGAAATTCAGTAAAAGATATTACCCGATGTCAAATGCTTGGCAAGTTATTGGAAGATAAATTATACGCGCATCAAGCGATTCAAGATTCTATTATCGTTAAAGACGAAGAGATAAAAGAAAAAATGGATCAGCAACTCGATTACATGGTTGAACAATTGGGTTCTTTGGATAAAGTAATTAAATATTTCAAAAAAAATAATGAAGAAGATTTTAGAACCGATTTATTTGAAATTCTAAAACAACAAAAATTGGCTGCAGAAATGCAACGCAAAATAATCGACGATATCCAAATTACGCCAGAAGAAACAAGAGCGTTTTTCAAAAAAATACCGGACAATGAAAAACCTGTTTTTGGAGCCGAACTCGAAATTGCACAAATTGTAATCACTCCAAAAGTCACCGATGAAGAAAAACAACGCATCATCCAACGACTCAAAGAAATCAAAAAAGAAGTCCAAGATGGAGCAAGTTTCAAAACCCGAGCTGTTATCTATTCAGACGATAAAGGTTCTGCTTCCAATGGTGGATTTTATAAAATCAACAAGAAAACCGGTTTCGTAAAAGAATTCAAAGATGTAGCTTTTTCACTTGAAGAAGGTGAAATTTCAGAGCCATTTGAAACCGAGTTTGGTTTTCATATCATCTACCTTGAAAAAGTAAAAGGGCAAGATTTAGAGTTGCGTCACATTTTAATGATGCCGAAAATATCAAATGAAGGTTTAAAAGAAGCCAAAGAAAAAGCGCTACTTATTAAAAGCAAAATTGAAAACAAAGAAATCACTTTTGCCGATGCCGCACGAACCATGTCTGACGAAAAAGAAACACGTGCCAATGGCGGAACCTTGCTAAATCCGAAAACGCAAGACACGCATTTCGAATTGACAAAAATGGATCCCGAATTGTACAGTCAAGTGTCTAATTTAAAAGACAATCAAGTGTCTGAGCCAATTTTTGAAGACGAACCTCGAACAGGAAAAAAATACAAACTTATTATAGTAACTAATCGTATTGACGAGCACGCTGCCGATTATGCTAAAGATTTTACCAAAATTAAAGAGTTGGCGTTAAAGGAAAAACAAATCAATGCCATCGGAAAATGGACTAACGAAAAAATTAAGGAAACCTACGTTAAAATTAATGGCGAATACAGAGCCTGTGAATTCACCAATAATTGGTTGAAAAACGATTAATTTTTTAATTTTGAAGCCAACGGCTTGGGCTTGTTTGTTGTCGTAATTCCTGCTGCTTTTCCATAACTTTTTTGCAAAAAGGTTATTCCCTTGCATCAGGGCTATTAATTGATTCATTTTAATTTTTGCAATCTAAATATAAAAACACTAATTTCGGAAATCTAAAATTAATGTCACCCTAAGCTTGTCGAAGGGTAAATCGTAAATAAAAATGTCAGACGTAACAGCTATACAAAATCTAGTTCAAAAAAGAATTGAATTAAAAAAAGAAATCGCCAAAATCATTGTAGGTCAAGACGACGTAGTCGACCAAATTTTATTGAGTATTTTTTCAGGTGGTCACTCGCTTTTAGTTGGTGTTCCCGGATTGGCAAAAACATTAATGGTCAATACCATTTCGCAAGCCTTGGGATTGGACTTTAAGCGTATCCAATTTACACCCGATTTAATGCCTTCTGATATTTTAGGAAGCGAAATCCTTGATGAAAACCGTCAATTTAAATTCATAAAAGGACCTATTTTTGCCAACATTATCCTTGCGGATGAAATCAACAGAACACCGCCAAAAACACAAGCAGCGCTTCTTGAAGCCATGCAAGAGCGTTCGGTAACCATCGCAGGAACCAATTACAAATTGGCATTGCCTTATTTTGTATTAGCTACGCAAAACCCAATTGAGCAAGAAGGAACGTATCCTTTGCCAGAAGCACAATTAGACCGTTTTATGTTTGCTATAAAATTAGATTATCCTTCTTTTCAAGAAGAAGTTGATGTGGTAAAAAACACGACTTCTGATGACAAACCAACTGTTAATCCACTGTTTTCTGCTCAAGAAATTATCGATTTTCAACAACTTATTCGTCGAGTTCCCGTGGCTGATAATGTCGTAGAATATGCAGTTACTTTAGTAAGTAAAACTCGTCCAAACAATCCGTTGTCTAATGACTACATCAAAAACTATTTGGATTGGGGTGCTGGTCCACGTGCTTCGCAAAACTTAATTTTAGCAGCCAAAGCCAATGCCGCTTTTAATGGCAAATTCTCACCCGATATCGAAGATGTAAAAGCAGTAGCAACAGGGATTCTTCGTCACAGAATTATTAAAAACTACAAGGCAGACGCCGAAGGAATTACAGAAGAAATGATTATTGCTAATTTGATGTAATACTTCATCCCTTTATGTTTAAAAATTTATTTATACGACTTAAATGGTTTAAGAAAAAACTCAAATGGGATTATAAATATCGCAAAGGGAAATGGGACTATATGTGCAATGAAGAGCAACGCTACGCTACCATTGTTACTTTTATTAAAGAATCAGGAATTGATAAACCCAAAATATTAGATTTAGGCTGCGGTTATGGCGCGTTAAATCAGTATTTAAACGAAAACGATTATGGTTTATTAGTAGGTATTGATCTTTCTTGCAATGCAATACAAAGAGCAAAAGATAAAGATTATCCCAATACCGAATTTCAAGTCGCCGATATTCATCAATTTATTCCTAATGAAAAATTTGATATTATCGTTTTTAATGAAGTCTTGTACTACCTCGATAACCAATTAGAAATTGTTTCTAAATTTTCAAATTACTTCAATGATAATGGGTATTTTATTTTCTCCTTTTACGGAATAAGAGAGGACTTAATTCACGAATTAGAAAACACCTATACGCTTGTTAAAAAGGAAGTTATTTCGCAGTCCGATGCCGTTGTGTGGGGAATAAGTATGTACAAAGTGACTAAAAAGTAGTTTTTACTTCAAAAAACACTTCTTTTCTTCACATCTTAATTTTAAAATTAGGAGTCCAAAATACTAATAAATCATTATATTGTCGTTTTATTCTGATTTTAGCGAAAATGAGATAGTAAAAATCTTCATTTCGCAAATTATGGCAATCCATGAACATATTAGATTAAAAATTTTTTAATAATGCGTCGTTTTCGTAATTTTGCGCTTAAACAAATAAACCTATTTTATTATGGCTTTTGATATTGAAATGATTAAAAAAGTGTATGATAACATGGCTGCAAGAGTTGATACAGCTCGTGGCTTAGTTGGTCGTCCTTTGACACTTTCAGAAAAGATTTTATATTCTCATTTATGGGAAGGAACACCTTCTCAAGCATTCACTCGTGGTAAAGATTATGTTGATTTTGCTCCCGATAGAGTAGCCTGTCAAGATGCTACAGCGCAAATGGCATTGTTGCAATTTATGCATGCCGGAAAAAGCAAAGTAGCTGTACCCACAACGGTACACTGCGACCACTTAATCCAAGCCAAAGTAGATGCAAAAACCGATTTGGCTCGTGCAAAATCGCAAAGCAGTGAAGTGTTTGATTTCTTAGCATCAGTTTCTAATAAATACGGAATAGGTTTCTGGAAACCAGGAGCTGGAATTATTCACCAAGTGGTTTTAGAAAATTATGCATTTCCAGGTGGAATGATGATTGGAACCGATTCACATACAGTAAATGCAGGTGGATTAGGAATGTTAGCCATCGGAGTTGGTGGTGCAGATGCCGTTGACGTAATGTCGGGAATGGCATGGGAATTAAAATTTCCAAAATTAATCGGAGTAAAATTAACCGGAAAATTATCAGGTTGGACAGCTCCAAAAGACGTTATCCTTAAAGTAGCCGGAATTCTAACTGTAAAAGGTGGAACTGGAGCTATTGTTGAATATTTTGGTGAAGGTGCTACTTCTATGTCGTGTACCGGAAAAGGAACCATTTGTAATATGGGTGCAGAAATTGGTGCAACCACTTCTACTTTTGGTTATGATGATTCGATGAGCCGTTATTTACGCTCTACCAACAGAGCCGATGTTGCTGATGCTGCCGATAAAGTAGCTGCTTATTTAACAGGTGATGCCGAGGTATATGCCAATCCAGAAAAGTATTTTGATCAAGTAATTGAAATCAATTTATCCGAATTAGAGCCACATTTAAATGGCCCTTTTACACCCGATTTAGCTACACCAATCTCAAAAATGAGAGAAACAGCCATTAAAAATGACTGGCCTTTAAATATTCAAGTGGGTTTAATTGGTTCTTGTACCAATTCGTCTTATGAAGATATCGCTCGTGCCGCTTCCTTAGCGAAACAAGTAGCGGATAAAAATCTAAAAACAAAATCACAATTCACCATTACTCCAGGTTCTGAAGTAGTGCGTTATACTATAGAGCGCGATGGTTTTATTGATACGTTTGATAAAATTGGAGCAACTGTTTTTGCCAATGCATGCGGACCATGTATCGGAATGTGGGACAGAGAAGGTGCTGAAAAAGAAGAACGCAATACTATCGTTCACTCGTTCAACCGAAACTTTTCAAAACGTGCCGATGGAAATCCGAATACCTTAGCATTTGTTGGTTCACCTGAACTAGTAACTGCTTTGGCTATTGCAGGGGATTTAGGATTCAATCCACTTACAGATACGTTAATTAACGAAGACGGAGAAGAAGTACGTTTGGATGCACCAACTGGTAATGAATTACCTCCAAAAGGTTTTGATGCTGAAGATCCAGGTTTTCAAGCGCCAGCTGAAGATGGAAGTGGAGTAGTAGTTGCGGTTTCTGAAACCTCAGAGCGTTTGCAATTATTAGCGCCATTCGAACCATGGAACGGTCAAAATTATACTGGAGTTAAATTATTAATCAAAGCGTTCGGAAAATGTACCACTGACCATATTTCTATGGCTGGACCTTGGTTGCGTTTCC
>JAZKGN010000070.1:0-14217 GCA_040385945.1 Bacteroidota bacterium | reverse complement strand
TATTACTTGCAGGAGAAACATTTGTAGCAGCATCTTTAGCAATTACATAAAATGTATAAGCAGTTGCAGCTGTTAAACCTGTTACAGCATACGACGTCGATGCTGTTGATGCTCTGAAAACACCATTTTGATATACATCATAACCAGTTACCGCTACATTATCTGTTGCACCAGACCAAGATAAATTGGTGGTGGTTGTAGTAGTTCCAGAAGCTGATAAAGTTGGAGCTGTTGGAGCTTCTGTATCTGGAACTGGAGTTAAAGTAGTTACATCAACTACATTGCTATCTACTGAAGCATTTCCTGCTGCGTCTTTTGCTCTTACTGTGAACGTATATGCTGTAGATGCCGTTAAACCTGTTACAGTATAAGAAGTAGATGCTATTGATGCTCTGAAAGCACCATTTTGATAAACATCATATCCTGTTACCGCTACGTTATCAGTAGCGCCAGACCAAGATAAATCGGTAGTCGTTTCTGTAGTTCCAGAAGCAGCAAGTGTTGGAGCCGTTGGCGCTACAGTATCTGTTGAACCAGCTGTAATGGTAAAGTTGGTATTCGAAACATCAAAGAAAATATGATTGGTTCCTTTTACCATGATTCGATTGGTTGTTCCGGCTGTATTTGGAATAGTAACGGCTTGTGTTCCGTCATTTGGAGTTGCAGCCAATAAAGTAGACCAAGTAGTTCCACCGTTGGTAGAAATTAAAATATCAACATTAGCACAATTTACTCCGTTAGCAGTAGTTCCGGCAACAGCCCAAGTTACTGTTTGAGAACTTCCTCCAACATAAGAAACAGCTGTATTTGGAGCACTTACTGTAAATGGTCCAGCAGTAGCATTAACCGTAACAATCATATCATCACTATTATTTGCTGGTCCGCCTGCTCTGTTGTCGCGAACTGTAACTCTAAAGTTTAAAGTTCTGGCAACAGAAGGCAAAGCTTCAACTGTAAGTTCTGTACCAGCTGTAGTTGTAGCTCCAGTTAATACTGATGCCATTCTTGGGAAATATCTCGTTGGTGAAGTAGACGAATCATACGATCTAAAATTCACCCCACTTGTTTTGGTTGCACTTGGTGCAGCAGAAGTCGTTTGCGAATTCATTTGCTCCCAGTTGTATGTTAGCACATCGCCATTAGCATCCGTTGCAGTAGCTGTTAACATAAAAGGTGTGCTTTTAGGAACTGTGAAATCCAATCCAGCATTTGCTGTTGGAATTGCATTTCCGGTAGCTGTGTTAACCGAACATGTTTTCGCTTTGATATTGTTGGTAATCTGTTGGATACTTATAGCATGAAAATAAGCATCAGAATGTGGTTGCACATCTAATGGTGTAATGCCAGCATAACCCATAATTGTTGAACCAGAACCTGGTTCCATTTGAACTCCGCTTCCTTCGTTACTATGTGTAAAAGTATGGTTACCTCCAAATTGGTGACCCATTTCGTGGGCCACATAATCAATATCAAAATCATCTCCTGTAGGTATTGTATGTGATGTAAAACCGCTACCTTTTGAACCATTCACGCATACGCAACCAATACAACCCGCATTTCCATTGTTGGAACCTCTAACGAAAACGTGACCAACATCATAATTAGCTTCACCAATCACTGATGTTAATGTGCTTTGCAGTTGACTGTTGTAACTTGTAGTATATGGATCGGTAGATGCATTCGTATAAATTACTAAATCATTGTTAGCAATCAATACCATTCGCGCTGCAAAATCCATTTCAAAAACACCATTAACACGTGTCATTGAATTGTTCATTGCTGCTAAAGCTAATGCTTTTGTACCTCCAAAATAAGTAGTATATTCACCCGTACACGACAATGCTAAACGAAAAGTTCGCAACGTTGCATCATCTGCATTTGGTCGTAATGCATTAGCATCGGCTTGCGGTGCTGCATCATCAATTACTGAACACTCAAACGGTGTTAAGGCTGCTTTTTTATCTGATTTTCTATAAACCGAATAGAGCGTTAAATCTTCAGAAATAGGCTCAATAAATACTGCTGGTTTACCAGAATTTAAAGTCATCGACCTAAATCCAAGTGGCGATGTACTAAAATAAGCCGTAGCAGTTGGATTATCAATTCCGTACCCAACATACGATCGAATATCGGCATATCTAGCTTGCAAAGCAGGCTCCATTGTTGAGTTTTCATAAACGTTAAAACGTTCCATTTGTCCTTCTGCATTAGGAAGTGTTATTACCACTGCAGAATTTTTAGCCATGGCATTTCTTTTTGGAGAATTGGCCAGACTGTTCATGATTGCTTGTGCGTCTAGATCATAGACGTTGTTAGTAGGTAATTGCATTCTGTTCTCAAGAGCAGTCGTATTTGTTCTTGTAGATGCTTTCCAAAAAGAATCTTTTTGTTGTGAGAAAGCAAAACTCGTTACTGCTAGTAGGGCAACTGAAAGTAATTTGAATTTCATAAATCTAATATTTGGTTAGTTATAGTGAGTCAAAATTAATAGGTTTTTTGTTGATTTTATACTTTTTAAAAAAAGATATTAACAAATCAACGAAATGCGTTCTTACATCTTGCTGTTTGTTTATTTTTTTATATAAAATTGTAAACATATCGCAATTTGAATGAAAAAAATAGGCGATGAAAATGAAAAAAAACTATTTTTATAAAAATTTAAATCGCCATGAATCTGAGTTTTTGGGAAATTAAAAATTGGTTCTCGAATGTTGATTTTACTATAGTTGGAAGCGGAATCGTAGGCTTACATTGTGCTTTGCATTTGCGTGAACGGTTTCCAAAAAGTAAAATTTTAATCATAGAAAAAGGAATATTACCTCAAGGAGCAAGTACTAAAAATGCTGGTTTTGCCTGCTTCGGAAGTTTGTCAGAAATTATTGATGATTTAAAATCGCATTCGGAAGAAGAAGTACTCCAATTAATACAAAAACGCTGGAGCGGATTGCAATTATTGCGCAAACGATTGGGTGATGATACCATCGATTTCAAACCTTACGGTGGTTATGAATTGTTTTTGAAAGAAGACGAAAGTTCATATCAAGAATGCCAACAGAAACTTCCATTTATCAATGAAATATTGAAACCGTTATTTAAAAATGATGTTTTCACTAAAGAAGTTGATCGCTTTGATTTTAAAGGTATTCATGAGTACCTCGTTTTTAATCCGTTTGAAGCACAAATCGACACCGGAAATATGATGCAAGCTCTTTTAACAGAGACTCTTTCGAAAAACATACTGATTTTGAACCAAGCCGAAGTCTCGGTATTTACCGATAAAAACGATGGTGTTGAAGTTGTGGTGAATGGTTTTTCGTTTGTTACCAACAAACTACTTTTCGCCACCAACGGATTTGCAGGACAACTAACAAACAACGCTGTAAAACCAGCTCGCGCTCAGGTTTTAATTACAGAACCGATTCCGAATTTGGACATCAAAGGAACGTTTCATCTTGACAAAGGTTATTACTATTTTAGAAATTTTGAAAATCGGATTTTATTTGGAGGCGGACGAAACTTAGATTTTGAAGGCGAAACCACAACCGAACTACATCAAACAGAAAAAATACAAAACCGCCTCGAGCAATTGCTAAAAGAAGTAATTTTACCAAATCATGATTTTCAAATAGCACACCGTTGGAGTGGTATTATGGGATTGGGGTCGAGTAAAAACCCTATCATATCACAATTATCAGAAAACGTATATTGCGGCGTTCGCTTGGGCGGAATGGGCGTGGCAATCGGAAGTATAATCGGACAAGAATTAGCAGAATTACTATAAATGGCGACAAAAAAAAATACCTCAAAAACGACCAATCGCACCTTTTTTCAAAAGTTAAAAACATTCATTTGGAAAGCCATGTTGTGGTTTTTCGGACTTTCTATTCTTTCGGTAATTGTATTCAAATGGGTACCCGTTCCTGTTACTCCATTAATGATGACACGAGCTATAGATAATAAACTGGATGGCAAGGAAATGATTTGCAGTCACGATTGGGAGCCTCTCGAAAATATATCAATCCATCTCCAAAAAGCAGTAATCGCTAGCGAAGATGGTAACTTTTTAAAACACAATGGCTTCGATTTTGAAGCCATGCAAAAGGCATTTAAAAACAACAATAAAGGCCGTAAACTCAAAGGCGGAAGTACCATTTCGCAACAAACCGCCAAAAACGTTTTCCTATGGCAAGGACGAAGCTACGTCCGTAAAGGATTGGAAGCGTATTTTACGGTTTTAATAGAACTCATTTGGGGAAAAGAACGCATCATGGAAGTGTATCTTAATAGCATCGAAATGGGTGATGGCGTATACGGAGCTCAAGCTGCTAGCGAACATTGGTTTCAAAAAAATGCCGCCAATTTAACGCCCATACAAGCTGCGAGTATTGCCGCCATTTTACCAAGTCCGAGACGCTACAAAGCGACCAATTCTGGACCGTATGTCAATAAAAGAAAAAATAAAATTGTTCGCGTAATGCGTTATGTTGGAAAACTCGAATATTAAAAAAAGTTCGCTTAATGGCGAACGTTTTTCTGATGTATTAGGCAAAAAGTGGTTTGTATTGTGTCCAATGTTTGTAAATTAAAATTCCGTTTAAGAGTGCTACTAATAAAGCGCCGCCTATTCCAGACACGTCCAAAAACAAATGAAACAATACAATG
Source organism: Bacteroidota bacterium (assembly GCA_040385945.1). Lineage (GTDB taxonomy): Bacteria > Bacteroidota > Bacteroidia > Flavobacteriales > Flavobacteriaceae > Flavobacterium. The sequence goes on along the minus strand of JAZKGN010000070.1, from coordinate 9,555 downwards.
TTTAACGAAATTGGAACCAATACAATTAAAGCAAAGGCTATCCATTTTTTTATCAGCAACAAAACTCCAATTCCGATTTCAATAAATCCAACTGTCTTCAAAACATAACCTGTCGCTCCTAACGAAGCCATAAAATCTCCAGCCCTTTCAGGCAATATAGGAAGCGGAATGAATGCTTCTGACAGCAACTTGTTCAATCCAAAAACAATAAGGATAAATCCTAAAAGGATTCTAACGATTCTTGTAAATTGAGAATTCATAATTATTTAGGTTTATGTTTGGTTATATGGTAAAACTATAATTATTTTTTTACGTAATCCACATTGGTATTTACAATTTTTTAACAAAATCATAAACAAAAATAACGCAAAAAATCAACCAATTTGTGTAACAAAACAAAGCCAACAACAACTAATTTGAAACTTAAAAAATAAAAATCATGCAAGCACACGAAATAGATTACCAGATTTTTGGTGAAGAAATACAATACGTAGAAATAGAACTCGATCCGCAAGAAATTGTCGTTGCCGAAGCCGGAAGTTTTATGATGATGGACAACGGAATCAAAATGGAAACAATTTTTGGAGACGGCTCAAACGACCAACAAAGTGGTATGTTCGGAAAATTACTTTCAGCCGGAAAAAGAGTATTGACAGGCGAAAGTTTGTTCATGACGGCTTACCTAAATCAAAACAACAGCAAAAGCAAAGTGTGTTTCGCATCGCCATATCCTGGGAAAATAATCGCTATCGATTTGAAGCAATTTCAAGGAAAATTCATTTGCCAGAAGGATTCGTTTTTATGTGCTGCAAAAGGCGTTTCAGTCGGAATTGAATTCTCTAAAAAATTAGGTCGCGGTCTTTTTGGTGGAGAAGGTTTTATCATGCAAAAACTAGAAGGTGACGGAATGGCTTTTGTACACTCGGGCGGAACATTAGCCAAACGCGAATTGGCTTCGGGAGAAGTTCTAAAAGTCGACACAGGTTGCATTATCGGATTTACAAGAGATGTCGATTATGATATCGAATTTATTGGCGGAATTAAAAACACCATTTTTGGCGGAGAAGGGATGTTTTATGCAACACTTCGCGGACCAGGAACGGTGTACATTCAGTCTCTACCGTTTAGTCGATTGGCCGACAGAATAATTGCTTCTGCTCCAAGAAGTGGCGGAAGTTCTAAAGAAGAAGGAAGTTTACTAGGTGGCCTTGGTCGTCTTTTGGATGGCGACAGATAACTTTTAATTTTTAAAGGAAAAATGACTTTAGCAATAATATTTATTGTCTTCGGATTTTGTTTCGTTTTTGAACGCATGAAACCCGGATGGAAACTACCGGAAGTCCCAACATGGACAATCAGAGTTTTAGCTGTAAATTTTATCCAACTTGGAGTGGTAACTCTTGCCGGATTTACATGGGAGAAATGGTTTTCAGAATTTTCTCTATTCCATTTATCAAATCAAGTAAATCCTTTCTTTGGAGGATTCATAGCCTATTTTATAGCTACATTTATTTTCTATTGGTGGCACCGATGGAGACATAAAATTGATTTTCTGTGGACACATTTTCATCAAATACATCACAGTCCACAACGATTGGAAGTCATAACTTCATTCTATAAACATCCACTAGAAATGACCGTTAATTCGATTATTGGTAGTATTCTAGTGTACTCAACACTCGGATTAAGTCTTGAAGCTGGAGCAATTTATACTTTATTTACTGCACTTGGCGAATTTTTCTATCATACGAATGTAAAAACACCTCAATGGATTGGTTATATTTTTCAAAGACCTGAAATGCACCGAATCCATCACGAATACAATAAACATACTAATAATTATGGAGATATAGTATGGTGGGACATGCTGTTTGGCACATACGAGAACCCAAAAGAATTTAAATCCAATTGTGGTTTTGACAATGAAAAAGAGCAACGTTTATTTGATATGCTAAAATTCAAAGACGTTCATAAAGAATAAAAAAAGGCACAAAGTTAAAATGAGAACTTTGTGCCTTTTGTTTTTTCTTTGTGCCTTATGTGGTTAATTTTAAATACTCAAATTAACTCCAAAAACAACATTCCTTCCTATATTTGGAATGCCATCCGTTTTTAATCGCGATAAGTGTGAAATGTAACTTCTGTTCAACAGATTATTTACATTGCAACTAATATCCATCGCTACTTTTTCAAATTTTATTTTGCCTCCTAAAGCCAAATTTAGCAAAGTATAATCGTTGGTTGTAGTTTCGAAAGTGCCGATGTTGTGTTGTTGTAAAACGTGTTCAACATTCAAAGACGCAAAACTTTCTTTCAACCAACTAATTTCATTAAACTCTGTTTTCAAGGTACTGTTCCATTTGTTTGCCGGAATTAATGGCAAGTAATCGCCTCCTTGTTTTTTACCAGTTACACTTTCAAAACTGCTGGTAATATGCAACCAATCTAATGGATGTGGATGAAAATGGATTCCAGCTTCACCTCCAAATAATTGCGCATTTGCCTGAACATAATCGTACACATCATTGTCATCGATTACCGTTCCGTTAGGGGAAATAAAAATATAATTGTTGATGTGGTTGTAAAATCCGTTGGCAAACAATTCGAAATGCGAACTCTTGTATTCGATATTCAAATCCACTTGAACATTTTGCTCATTTTTTAAATCGGAATTACCTATTTCATAACGATTGCTTCCTTCGTGAACACCATTGGATGTTAGTTCAGCCAAATTAGGCGCTCTAAATCCGGAAGCCAAATTCAGTCTAAAAATGACATTTTCAAACGTATTGTTTTTAAATCCTAATGACGCATTGAAACTGGTAAACGATTTGTTTATGGATTGAAAATAACCTTCTTCACCTTCTATTCCGTTGCTTTCCGTGTTAATATTTCTCGTATCAAAACGCAATCCGGTTTGAATAGTATTTTTCTTCCATTCATAATTTATCGTTCCGAAAATACCCAAATCATTGGTAATCGCATTCGGAATCAATTGCTCTTCTCCAAAATTAGTATTGGTTTGATGCATGCCTTGGACTCCAAAAATGCTTTCAATTTTTCCGAAGTTGGGTAAATAATATTTGGCATCGTAATTCAATGTTTTCAGTTTCATGTGAAGAATGGCTGTTGGATTGTCTTCAAACTCACTTCTGTCGTTAGAAATATAACCAACGTTGGCATCTAATTTGGATTTTTTGAAATAGATGGTATTGTTTAAACTCACAATGTGACTCACAACACCTTGCTTTGGATAATCGAGCGGTTTGTTGGTGGTTTGGGCTGCAATGCCTTCTTCTGGAATTCCGATGTTGAGTTGGTTGTAATTGTAGCGCAAAACGCTCGAAATTGTAGCGTTGCTATATCCAATTGCCGATTTGAAATCGGCTTCATTATACCTTGTATTGGTCACTCTCGCACTGTCTGCCGTTTTATAATCGGAATGAATATCGTATTTTCCTCTAATTAAAAACTTCAAATGTTCAGAAGAGGTTTTCACTCCCAAACTCGAACTGCTTCCGTGCGTATTGGAATACAATTTTTGTCCGTAATCGCCATTCCATTCATTGGGTTTGGCAAACTTTTCGGGATTAAAATACAAGACACCTCCAATAGCATCCGAACCATATAACAATGACGCTGGCCCTTTAATTACCTCAACACTTTCAACACCCGAATCGTTCAACCCCAAACCGTGCTCTTCACCAAATTGCTGATTTTCAAGGCGAACTCCTTGAGTATAGACCAACACTCGGTTTCCGCTTAACCCACGAATAACAGGTTTTCCGATAGCTGTTCCTGTTGAAATTTGCGACACACCAGGGATGGTTGCCAAGCCTTCTATTAAAGTCGAAACTCCTTTTTGTTGTAATGATTTCATGGTGAGGTGTTCTACTTTCATCACATTTTGCGATTGCATTTTATTGAAAGCTGTAGAGACAATTACTTCGTCCATGTGCTCGTTGCTTTCTTCAAGAACAACATTGAATTGTTCTTCATTTCCCGAAAAAGTAATTGTGGTGGTTTGTGTAGCAAATCCTATAAAAGAAACTACTACTTTGTAACTTCCGTTAGGCAAATTAGTAAAGATATAATTGCCCTTTTCGTCAGAACTTGCTTCTTTATGCAGCTCCGGAATCGAAATGTTAGCCACCGAAATGGGTTTGTTTTGGTGATCGGAAACGGTACCAATGAGTTTATTTTGCGCATTCACACCTATAGACAATCCTACCAAAAGGATTAGAAAAAATGATTTCATGTAAAAGATTTTATTGTTAAAAATGAAAAGTCCAAATCCGGTTATGGATATGGAAAAATATATTTAAACAATAAAACTGGGTGGTGCTCGAAGTGCAAAAAGACTTCCTCTGAAGAATTGGGTAATTTCCTTTGAATGAAAAAAGGAATACGAAGTTGCAACCATAGGTTGCTTGAATTGGAATGAAAAAGTAGTGTTTGTAACTGAATTGCTAAACGTAAATTCGCACACAAAACAATGGTCTAGCTCGTGATGACCGTGAATGATTTCGGCTTTATTTTCGGAATGCTTGTGCAGGCATTTTTTTTCGACAAGTACTTCCTCAATGTGATGAAAAGAGTGCGCCGATTGCAATACAATTGCCATCAATAGCATCAAACCAAATACCAAACTTAGTATCGAATACTTTTTTTTCATCTGTGCAAATGTAATCAAGTACCAATAAAAAATCGTTTGAATTAACACAATTTATGAAATGTTAATTCAAACGATTGTATTTGATTCAAGATTTATACCAATTGATTTGCCACTAAATACTCGGCAATTTGAATCGCATTGGTAGCAGCTCCTTTTCGTAAATTATCGGCAACAATCCACATGTTTAAGGTGTTTGGTTGGCTTTCGTCTCGACGAATTCTTCCCACAAAAACATCGTCTTTTCCTTGTGCAAATAAAGGCATTGGATACGTATAGGTGTCGGTGTTGTCTTGAACGACAACGCCATCGGTGTTATGCAAAATGGTACGCACTTCGTTCACATCAAAATCGTTGGTGAACTCAATATTTACGGCTTCGCTATGACCTCCAACAATCGGAACTCGAATCGCAGTTGCCGTTACAGCAATCGTTTTATCGCTTAGAATTTTTTGTGTTTCGCGAACCAATTTCATTTCTTCTTTGGTGTACCCGTTTTCTTCAAAACTATCGCATTGTGGAATAGCATTTCGGTGAATTGGGTATTTGTACGCCATTTCGCCTTGTATTCCTGCATACTCATTTTCTAATTGTCGTACAGCTTTCACACCCGTTCCGGTGATCGATTGATACGTAGAAACTATTACGCGTTTGATGTTGTATTTTGCGTGTAAAGGTGCTAAAACCAATACCATTTGAATGGTCGAACAGTTTGGATTGGCAATTATTTTATCGGATTTTGTAAGTTCGGAAGCATTGATTTCTGGAACAATTAATTTTTTGGTAGCGTCCATTCTCCAAGCCGATGAGTTGTCGATAACGGTTGTTCCAGCTTCAGCAAATTTAGGAGCCCAAGCTAACGATGTTTCGCCACCTGCAGAAAACAAAGCAATATCTGCTTTCATATCGACAGCCGTTTGCATTCCGACTACCTTATACTTTTTCCCTTTGAACTCGATTTCTTTTCCAACCGACTTTTCAGAAGCCACTGGAATTAATTCCGTCACAGGAAAATTTCTCTCCGCTAAAACTTGAAGCATTACTTCACCAACCATTCCGGTTGCGCCTACAACAGCAACTCTCATATTTACTTTATTTAAATTTTATAAATTTTTGAAGTACAAAAGTAAACAGAAAATGGCTTTCACTTTCGTTTTTACTATAAAAATTGCGGAATTCTGAAAGCCGTTATTTAGAAAAAGAAAAACCGCCTCAATTAAGAAGCGGTTTTATTTCGCTGGCGCTCCATACAGTTCGGCTACGCCTCGAGTTGTTAGAATATATAATGTAACGGTAATTATTTTTTTAACAAATCTCTAATTTGTGTCAGCAATTCTTCTTGAGTTGGTCCGGCTGGAGCTGGAGCTTCGGCTGGTTTTTTTGTTTTGTTATAAGCTTTTACCACCATAAACATCACAAATCCTACGATAACCAAATTGACCAATGTGTTAATCCAACTTCCATATGCAACTACGGCACCTCCTGCTTTTTTAGCAGCTTCTAATGTAACATACTCTTTACCGTCTAATGCAATAAATTTATTTGAGAAATCCATTCCTCCTGACACTTGCCCTACTAAAGGCATAGCAATATCATTTACAAATCCAGTTACAACGGCACCAACGGCACCAGCCATAATTACAGCAACAGCAAATTCTACAACGTTGCCTGTCATAATGAAACTTTTAAACTCTTTTAACATAATAAATAAGATTAGTTAGTATTTGATTTTTGGTATTGTAAAAGTATTTAATTTTTTAACACAAAAAGCGTCCTTTGTAAATTTATACTTACTCTCTGAAAAAAATACGTTTCACTCTTTGTGAGATACTGGTTAAGATTTCATACGGAATCGTGTCTAAAAGTTCCGCGATATGATTCACTGTTGGTTCTTTTCCGAAAATGATGACTTCATTACCTTCTTTGCAATCAATGTTTGTAATATCTACCATGAGCATGTCCATGCAAACACTACCAACAATAGACGCACGTTTGTTTTTTATCATCACATAACCTACTCCGTTTCCTAAATGTCTCGAAATTCCGTCAGCATAACCAATCGGAATCGTCGCAATTTTGGTTGGCTTCTCCGCCATAAATCGTCTTCCATAACCTACACTTTCGCCTTTTTGAATGGTTCTAATTTGGGAAATTATCGATTTTAAAGTACCAACCGTTTCCAATTGTTTTTGCTCTTCTTCATCATTCGAAATTCCATACAACCCAATTCCCAATCGCACCATATCATATTGTGCTTGCGGAAAATTAGAAATTCCAGAGGTGTTTAAAATGTGACGAATCGGATGTATTTTCAGCTCAGTCATTACGCTGGAAGACAATTTTTCAAACAACGCAATTTGCGACAGCGCAAATTCTTGATGCATCGAATCGTCACTAGTTGCCATGTGCGACAAGATACTTTTTATTGTAACCGTTTGATTGTCTTTTAATTTCGTAAGCAGTTCAGGTAAATCGTTTTCTTGAAAACCCAATCGATGCATGCCTGTATCCAATTTAATATGAATCGGAAACTGCTTTAATTTTTTTTGTTCTGCTATTTTTAAAAAGGCGTTCAATCCTTTTAGTGAATAAATTTCGGGTTCTAATTGGTGTTGAATAATCGCTGTAAAACTGGTCGATTCTGGGTTCAAAACCATAATTGGCAACTCAATTCCAGCGCTTTTTAACGAAATTCCTTCATCGGCAAAAGCCACTCCCAAATAATCGACTTTGTGATGCGATAGTAATTTGGCAATTTCAAATCCGCCATTCCCATACCCAAATGCTTTTACCATAACCATCATTTTGGTTTTGGAATCGAGTTTGGATTTAAAGAAATTCAAGTTGTGACTGATGGCATTCAAATTAATTTCGAGTACCGTTTCATGGGTTTTTTGTTCCAATAACGAAACGATTTCTTCAAAATGAAAATGACGCGCTCCTTTGATTAGTACGTTTTCATTTTCAAAAGAAAGCGTGTCAAAAGCAGCCACAAACTCTTTGGTATCTTTAAAAGCAATGCAATTCGGAAACTTGTTTTTGTACTCCGATATGGTTTTACCGATGGCAATTACACGGTGAATTTTGTTCGACACAATCAACTGCGACACCTTTGAGTACAAGTCTTCTGTAATCAATCCGCTTTGGATAATATCTGATAAAATGAGGGTTTTCTTTTTGTGTTGTTTTTGATTTTCTAAAAAATCCAAGGCAATTTTTAACGATTGGAAATCCGAACTATAACTGTCATCAATAACTGTCGTATTGTTGATACCATTTTTGACTTTCAAACGCATTTCTACCGGATACAACGATGCCATTCGCACTTGAATGGTGTCGTGTTCGTAACCAAAATAAAGCATCACCATCAAACAGTGAATCGCATTTTCAATCGAGGCTTGGTCCTGAAATGGAATAGTAATTTTGAAACACAATTTATTGTGCGTAATTTTTAATTCGGTTGCCTCAGAAACTTCAGTTGCCATAATAAAAACATCGGCTTTTCCGTCATCTGAACTCCATGTAAACGTTTTAATTTTTGGATTCAAAAAGGCTTCAATCGTCTTATTCTTATTCAGAATTAAGACTTTTACATCAGTAAAAAGTTTGAGTTTTTCTTTTATTTTCTGACCTACATCTTGAAAACCTTCGTCGTGAGCCGAACCAATATTGGATAAAATTCCGATACTCGGTTGGATAATCCGTTGCAGGTTTTCCATCTCATCAACAGTTGAAATTCCGGCCTCAAAAATCCCCAAATTGTTTTTTTTATTGATGCCTAAAACCGATAACGGAACCCCAATTTGTGAGTTGTAACTTTTCGGACTTCGAATAATATTATAATCTGGACTCAACAAAAAGTTCAACCATTCTTTGATGATGGTTTTTCCGTTACTTCCTGTAATGCCAATAATTGGAAAGTCAAATAAATTTCGATGATAAGCGGCTAATTTTTGTAGGGCTTGAAGTGTATTGTCGACAATTAGAAAATTGGCTTTTTTCTCCAATCCGGGCGGAATTTGATGTACTACAAAATACGAAACGCCTTGTTCGATTAGTTCAGAAACGTACTCATGACCGTCGTGATTTACACCAACAATGGCAATAAATAACGTACCACTTCCGTTTTGCAACGAGCGACTGTCAATAGAAATAGCGTCAATAATAGCACCATCACTTTTGCCAAAAAAATGCGCTTTGATTACCGGAATTATATTTCTTATGGTAAGTATCAAGAGTTAGTTTTTTATGTCTTCCGACAAATTTTCAGCATCTTTTACTTCAAGATTTTCTCGCATGGCTTTGTAATAAGCCGCACGACTTAAGGGTTCGTATTCTTCGGTTTCGCCCAGCAATACTAAATTATCACTGTCTGCTTTTCTAAAACTATAATGGGCTAAATTTCCTGTTCGGGTACAAACCGCGTGCACTTTGGTCACGTATTCGGCGGTCGCCATAAGTGCTGGCATCGGTCCGAAAGGATTTCCTTTAAAATCCATATCCAATCCAGCTACAATCACTCGAACACCCGAATTGGCCAAATCGTTACAGATTTTTACAATCTCATCGTCAAAAAATTGTGCTTCATCAATGCCTACTACATCACAACCTTGTGCCAAAATAGCAATATTGGCTGCGGCTGGAACTGGTGTCGAACGGATTTCATTTTTATTGTGAGAAACTACCATTTCTTCGTCGTAACGTGTGTCGATAGAAGGCTTAAAAATCTCTACTTTTTGCTTGGCGAATTGGGCTCTTTTTAATCGTCGGATAAGCTCTTCGGTTTTGCCCGAAAACATCGAACCACAGATAACTTCTATCCAGCCAAATTGTTCTTTATGATTTACTGTATTTTCGAGAAACATTTTGTATTTTTAGACCTT
>JAZKGN010000069.1:0-4941 GCA_040385945.1 Bacteroidota bacterium | reverse complement strand
CTTTTCCGTTGTATTTTGAAATTTTGTGCAGCGAATGAATACTCACATACACAATATCATTATCGGCATAGACCAACTTAATTGCTTCCTGTGTTTTGCCTTCGACTTGTATTTTTTGTAATCCTCCAAAACGTCCAATTCCGTGATCGATGTGTGTCACATAATCCCCAACAGACAAAGTTGTGAGTTCTTTTAAAGTGATATTCTGTTTTTTTGAATACCCATTTTTGATGCTGAATTTATGATAGCGTTCAAAAATTTGATGGTCCGTGTAACAGGTTATTTGGTTTTCTTCGTCAATAAATCCTTGGTACAAAGGCAAAACAACGGTGTGGTATTGCTTACGGATATTCTCTGAATTCGCTTCGTCCAACGTTTCAAAAATATCATGAAAGCGTTTGGCCTGAGCATCATTAGAACAAAACAGATAATTTTTATAGCCGTTAAAATGATTTTCATTCAGATTATTCAGCAACAAATCAAATTGTTTGTTGAACGACGGTTGTGGCTGAATGTGAAATTCGAATTTTTGGGTAGTTCTGAAAATCGCTTTTGAACTCCATTCGACTATAGAAAAATCCAACGCTCTTTTTATGAATTGGGCTTGATTTAAAAATAGTTGCTCTGGTGTCGATCGCTTAATTTCCTGAGACAATTTTGCGAAAGCTTCCTCGGCTTTGCCAAATTGTTTATCCAATTGCAATAAAAAATCTTCGGTATTCTGAATAAAAATTACTGTTTTTTCCGAAATATAATCCAAAAAACTTTCTCGATTTTCCTGAAAAAATTTATTCTCTACATTGGGGATTATTGTAATCTTTTTTTGCGTTTCAATGGACAATTGCGTGGCTACATCGAAGGTGCGAATACTTTCTACTTCATCTCCAAAAAACTCGATTCGGTACGGATTATCATTCGAAAACGAAAAAACATCAACGATTCCTCCACGAACCGAAAATTCTCCAGGTTCTGTAATAAAATCGACTCTTTTAAACTCGTATTCAAACAATATTTCGTTGATAAAATCAATTGAAATTTTATCAGCCACAGCAACTTTCAGGGTGTTTTTATCTAATTCCTTTCGAGTCACCACTTTCTCAAATAAGGCTTCTGGATAAGTAACTATAACGGCTGGTTTCTTGCGGGAATTGATTCGGTTTAACACTTCGGCACGCAGCAAAACATTTGCATTATCCGTTTCTTCAATTTCGTAAGGACGACGAAAAGATCCAGGATAAAAGAGTACATCTTGCTCGCCAATCATCTGTTCCAAATCGTTTAAGTAATACGCAGCTTCTTCCTTATTGTTCAAAACAATTAAAAAAGGAAGCTCTGCTCTCTTGAAAATGGACCGAATCACAAATGAAAATGCAGAACCCAGAAGTCCTGTAAGATGCATTTTGACTTGTTTGTTTTCTACTAAACGAGCAACTATTTGCAGGGTTTTAGGCGAATTATCGTAGGTAGTGTATAAAGCTGTTTTACTCAACGCGTGGAATGTTTGGGTCTATTTTAGGTGTATTGGGAATGGCTCTTGAAGTGTCCATCATTCTTAATAAATCAGATTCTCCTTCTTCAATTGGAATTTTACTTTTCTCGACAATTTTGTCCATTTGACGTTGTAAGGATACCAATTCTAAGTTAATTTCAGCTACTAGTTGCGTTACTTTTTTATCGGGAATGTTATCCAAATGAATGTACAAATCCAACATTTGTACTTTAGTAATCAAAGTTCCAATTCTACTTCTTATTTGAGGTTTATCGTATTGAATAGGAATTTGAACTGTAAGCTCCATTACTTTCTTTGTCAATGATGTTGATTTTTGCTGAAAAGCAGCAATCGTTTTTTTAGGTTTTTGTGCCAATTCTGCCAAAAAAATGCGCCATTCGTTCCAATTCGTCATACTTTTTTCAGAAGCTTCCGTCACAGGAGTATCATAAAAAACCCAGCCTTTTTGTATGTTGGTTAAAATAACTTCTCTTTTTAATACTTCTTTCTTGTTTTCGGCTATGCGTTTTTGATCCTCATTTTTACATGAGAACAAAACCAAAATAAGGGAACAGCAAACGGCTAATTTATATTTCATTTTTAATTTCATTGAAACGCAAAGTTACAAACTAAATTTACAATAATGAATTTCAGAAATGGGGAATACTTTCATTGCTGAATCTCACTAAAAAGGCACTTTAATTAGTTTGTAAAAAGAAAAATAAAGAAACTGCAAATGCCACATTGTTTGAGCATAAAAACCAATATTAGGGTTAACTTTCTACTAATTATTTTAAAAAAAGTTTCCTGATTATTCTTTAATATTATCATTTTCATAACTCATTTGCATTTATCCTATTTATAAAAAGCTAAAACCGACTAAACCATTTCTATTTTAAAACTATTTTAAGAATTTTTTAAACTTTTCTATCAAAACTAATTTACTGACGAAAACGTTATATTTGTTTTTCAAAACAGATAACGATGAGTACTAAAATATTAATCATAGGCGCTTGTGGCCAAATAGGAACAGAGCTTACGCAAAAGTTACGCTCGATTTACGGAACCGAAAATGTAATTGCATCAGACATTCGAAAATTAAATACCGATGTAGTTAATTCGGGTCCATTTGAAGTGGTAAATGCTTTAGATTTTAATCAAATTGAGCATTTAGTTGAAGTACACCAAATCACCGATGTGTATTTAATGGCAGCACTTTTATCAGCTACAGCCGAGAAAAACCCAGCTTTTGCGTGGGATTTGAATATGAATTCACTATTTCACGTTTTGAATTTGGCGAAAGCCGGAAAAATAAAAAAAATATTTTGGCCTTCGAGTATTGCCGTTTTTGGACCTACCACGCCTCGTGAAAATACACCTCAATATACAGTGATGGAGCCTTCAACGGTGTACGGAATAAGCAAACAAGCGGGCGAAAGATGGTGCGAATACTACCACAATATTTTCGGGGTAGATATACGAAGCATACGTTATCCTGGTTTAATCAGTTGGTCGTCGCCTCCTGGTGGTGGAACTACAGATTATGCTGTGGATATTTTTCATAAAGCGCTAGCCGACAAAAAATACGAGTGCTTTTTATCCTCAGAAACTAAAATGCCGATGATGTATATGGACGATGCTATTGCGGCAACCATAAAAATCATGCAAGCGCCTGTAGAAGAAATAAAAATTAGATCTTCGTATAATTTGGCAGCTATGAGCTTTACGCCCACGGAAATTGCTACCGAAATCAAGAAACACATTCCTGAATTTAGTATTACGTACGAGCCGGACTTCCGTCAAAAAATTGCCGATAGTTGGCCAGCGAGTATTGATGATGCTGAAGCAAGAAAGGATTGGGGATGGAAACATGAATTTGATTTGGAATCAATGACAACAGATATGCTGGAGCATTTGAAGTAGTACAAACATGAGTTCATAAAAAAAGGTCTAGCTTAAAACTAGACCTTTTTTTTGGCTTACATATTCATTATTTTACCTCAACAGTATTGTTTTCCTTTTTCAAATCTGCCATTAAACCACTTGGGTCGATAGTGATTTTCTTAATGGAGCCTTTTGCTTTTTCAATGTTAAACTCAAATGTGGGATACGCCCAAGCCCAATCCTTCAAAACTGTTCTTTTTATAGCCGCATTAGGGTTTTCTTTTTCAAAACTCATCATTCGTAAAGGAACGTAAAAACTCTCCATGGTGCCATCAGTATATTCTACTAATAAATCAATTGGCATTGGCATTCTACCAATTCGTTCCAAAACTACCCTAGTTTGTCCTGCATTTTCAGTTACTTCTTTAATGCCGTAATCAATGGTGTTTGTAGTTTGTGTCCAATCTGTTAAATACCAATCTAAGTTTGCCCCAGAGATTCTCTCGGCAGATCTTTTGATATCATTGGGTGTAGGATGCTTGAATTTAAAATCACTGTAATATTTTTTTAACGTCTCCATCAAATTCTCTTTTCCTATCAAATACATCAATTGGGTTAGGAACAATTCGCCTTTACTATATGATGTTATGCTATATACTCTATTTTCGTCAAAACGATCTGCGTGTGTTCCTTGAGGCAATTCTTTTCCTGAATTTACCATCGAAAAATAACCTGTATAGGCACCCGAAAATGGGTTTTCTACTTTTTTATCAGCTATCGCGTTCAGTCCAAAATCTTCCAAAAATGAAGTAAACCCTTCGTCCATCCAACCGTGCTTGGATTCATTAGAGGCAAGTACGTGCTGGAACCAAGAGTGCGCCATTTCGTGTGCCGTTACACCAAGCAATCCGTCAAACGTGCCTTGTCCTAAAATTAGAGTACACATGGCATATTCCATTCCGCCATCGCCTCCTTGAATTACGGAGTACTGCTTGTATGGATAATCGCCAACAGTTTTGTTGTAAATCTCCATTAACTGTACTGTTTTGGGTTGTAAATCTTTCCAGTTCTGAATAAATTGTGGGTTGTTTTTATATAAGAAATGGATGTCGACACCATTAGGTCCTTTTGCCACATCATGAATATAATCCTTATCTGCTGCCCAAGTAAAATCATGAACCATTGGTGCATTAAAATGCCAAGTCAACGTTTTTGCTTTCTTTGGAATATTTACAACAACCCCTTGATCTTGGTATCCAAAACCAATTTCATTTTTGTTTTGTAAGTAGCCTGTGCCGCCTAGGACGTAGTTCTTATCTATCGTGATTTTTACATCAAAATTTCCCCAAACACCATGAAATTCTCTAGCAATGTAAGGATCTGCGTGCCAACCTTCAAAATCGAATTCGGCTAGTTTTGGATACCATTGTGCCATTGATAATTCTACACCTTCGGCATTATTTCGACCGGAGCGACGTATTTGAATCGGAACTTGCCCATCAAAATCTAATGTAAATGTAGTTTTTGAATTTGGTAGAATTGGCTTAGCCAAAGTCACTTCAAGGATA
>JAZKGN010000068.1:0-9871 GCA_040385945.1 Bacteroidota bacterium | reverse complement strand
GGATTTTCCAATTCTACATTCATTTTCTCTGGATTGGTTACAAAATACGGAGACAAATACCCTCTGTCAAATTGCATACCTTCTACAACATCCACGTAAGTGTCAGTTCCTTTGGCTTCTTCTACAGTGATAACACCTTCTTTTCCAACTTTTCCAAAAGCAGTAGCAATTAAATCGCCAATTACTTCGTCGTTGTTAGCTGAAATAGAAGCAATTTGTTTGATTTTTTCAGAATCGCTACCTACCACTTTAGCTTGTTTGGTTAAATCGGCAACAATAGCTTCAACAGCTTTGTCGATACCACGCTTTAAATCCATTGGATTTGCTCCAGCAGCTACGTTTTTCAATCCTTCTTTAACGATGGCTTGTGCCAATACGGTAGCCGTTGTTGTTCCGTCTCCCGCCAAATCGTTGGTTTTTGAAGCGACTTCTTTTACCATTTGTGCGCCCATGTTTTCTAATGGGTCTTTCAATTCTATTTCTTTTGCAACGGTAACTCCGTCTTTGGTAACAGTTGGTCCACCAAATGATTTTCCAATAATTACATTACGACCTTTTGGTCCGAGTGTTACTTTTACTGCATTTGCTAATGCATCAACACCACGTTTTAATCCGTCACGTGCTTCAATATCAAATTTTATATCTTTTGCCATTTTTGTCATTGCGAGGAACGAAGCAATCTCATCCTCTTTTTATTGGTTTAACTTCTTTTGTTTGTATTTCTAACTTCGTACTTTTAAATGATTGCTAAAATATCTTCTTCACGCATGATTAGATAATCTTTACCTTCAAATTTTAATTCGGTTCCTGCGTATTTTCCGTAAAGAACTGTATTGCCAATTTTTACTGTCATTGGTTCGTCTTTTTTTCCGCTACCAACTGCTACAACAGTTCCTTTTTGAGGTTTTTCTTTGGCAGTGTCTGGAATTATGATTCCGGATGCTGTTTGTGTTTCTGCAGCAGCAGGTTCGATAATCACTCTGTCTGAAAGAGGTTTGATATTTAATGCCATGGGTTTTTTATTTAAGTAATTTTATTTTTTTAAGATGAATGCTACTAGTCAGAAATTGTGCCAATAGACTATAACTGACATATTTTCCGCGAAGGTATGAAATGTTGACAAAAGGTAGGGCGAAAATTTTCTAGCCCTGATGCAAAGGAAATCCTTTTTTGGGATTGGCCGTAACGCAGTGGAGGCAAATAATCCCAAAAAAGATTGAGAAAGCAGCAGGAATAAGGAAGCCAAAAATACCCAAGCCTTTCGCTTCAAAAAAAAATCCCGATGTGACTCGGGATTTGAATTTTATATTGAAAAAAATTATTTTTTCTCTGGAGTTGCAGGCGTAGCTGCTGGTTCTGTTGCAGGAGTTGCAGCAGGCTTGTCAGTTGCTTTAACTGGAGCCGCTTTTGCAGGCGTAGCAGTTTTAGCTGGAGTCGTTGTGTCGTCAAAAACTTTTGAACTGTTGTCGTTTAAACTTCCTGAGAAACTTAAACTAGACATTAAAACCAAAATAATTAATATTCCAGCTAACGTCCAAGTACTTTTATCTAAAAAGTCACTGGTTTTTTGAACACCACCCAACATTTGCGAACCACCAATAGATGATGATAAACCGCCACCTTTAGGGTTTTGAACCATAATTACGATGATTAATAAGAAACAAACGATTGTTATTAATACTAAAAAAATTGAAAATGTACTCATTACTTAATTATTATTGTTTTGTTGTAAATTTTTTATATCTGAAATTCGGTGTGCAAAGAAACTACTTTTTTCTGGATATTTCAAAATTAAAATTTCATATGCTTGAATGGCACGTGAATATTTTTTTTGTTCTAAATATACTTTGGCTAAAGTTTCGGTCATTAGGTACGATTTGTCTTCGAAAATCGGTTCTGAAATAACGGTAGTATTTTCTTTATTTATAGGTGGAATTTTTGGATTGGCTTCGATAAATTTATCGATGATGGCTAATTTTTTCTTTCTTTCTTCTTCCTCAGCAGAGGTGCTTCGTTCAATAGGATTGAATCGGGATAATTGCAGCCATTCTTGAAACGAGTGTTTTTCGTTTTCTGAAAATGACAACGGTTTGCCGATTTCGAGTGAGGCTTCTATACTTGTTTCGTTTGGATTGGCTTCTTTTATGGAAGAAATTATTGATTGCTCTAAAGTGGAAATTGGTGTTGCTTTTGGTGTTTCGTAAACTACATACTCACTTTCAACTACATTGATATTTAAAAGCTCGGCTACCTTTTGATCGTACAATCCATTTTGAACCGTAGTAAACGTATCTGAAGTAATAAAATCAAACAACACACTTCTGTCAGTTGTAAAGGCAGCCGCCACTTTTAAGGCGTAATTGTATTTAAAACTATCCTGATTGTACAAATGCTTCAATCGCAAAATTCGTGCACTTTGAAAATACGGAAATTCCTCCATGATTTTTTCCAAAGATGCATTGTGGCGCTCGTTAATGGCGTCGGGTTTGTTGATTAGGTATGTGTAATCGGTTAAATTCATTTTTTTTACTTCGTACTTCTCTTTACCATTTTGCTAACGATTCATTGAATATATCCTGTGTAATTCGTTCAAAAATTTCATCCAAAGCGGAGGTTAATCTAGAACCAATTAATTGGGTGTTTCCGTCGTAATCATAGTAAAAGGAGAAGCGTTTTTCGAAATCATCTTCGGCTTTATTTTTATTTGAAAAACGAACATTTACAGTAACTGTAAGTCGGTTTTGAGCTGCTCGTTGATCGGCTGTAGCCGTCATTGGTGTAATTCGGTATTCGACTATTTCACCTTCATACATCAAATCGCCACCAGAACTTATCAAATTTAAATTGGTTTGGTTTTGAATGATTTCTTGCAATTCGATGGTAAACGTTCGTTCAATTCCGGGTTCAATTAACTCGGCATTGTTCTGAAAATAATTCACCTGAAAGGTTTTGGCGTTTATGGGCTTGGCACCTGTAAAGTTATAAACCGAACAGCTATTGATGCTGAAAGCGATGATAACAACCAAGAAGTATTTAATGTAGTTCATTTTCAATTATAAAAGTTCAAAGATATTCTTTTCCAATTATCAATTATCAAATTTTTAATTATCAATCGACTTACAAATCAAATTGTTTGATTTTTCTGTACAATGTACGCTCAGAAATTCCCAATTCATCGGCTGCCGCTTTTCGTTTTCCTTTGTGGCGTTCGAGCGATTTTTTGATGAGTTCGATTTCTTTTTGTTCTAATTTTAATACTTCTTCTTCCTCCACAGTTTCGGCAAAAAGGTAGTTGGAATCGTCTTCTTCGTCATCAAATTCTTCTTGAATGGATTGGTTTTGATGTGGTATAACATTTACTCGTGGTTCTTCTTCAAACGCTGTTTCGGTGTCTTCCTGTTGTCCGTATATTTTTTTAATCAAACTCGGATTAATGTCTTGCACTTTAGAAACACCATTTTTCATCAATTCTAAAGTCAATTTTTTCAAATCGTTCAAATCGCTTTTCATGTCAAAAAGCACTTTGTATAAAATGTCTCTTTCAGTCGAAAAATCGCTTTCGCTTTTTTTGTCCTTTATCACCGATGGTAAATTGCTGCCTTCTTGTGGTAAGTACGACTGTAAGGCTGCAGCCGAAATGTTTCGGTTGGTTTCCAAAACCGAAATTTGTTCGGCAATGTTTCGCAGTTGACGAATGTTTCCGCTCCATCGGTATTTTACCAAAATGTTTACTGCATCATCGTCTAATTTTATTGGAGGCATTTTGTATTTGTGAGCAAAATCGGCTGCGAATTTTCGGAATAGCAAATGAATGTCGTCTTTTCTGTCGCGCAATGGCGGAAGCAAAATATCAACCGTACTCAATCGGTAAAATAAGTCTTCTCTGAATTTTCCTTTTTCAATAGCGTCAAACATATTGACGTTGGTTGCGGCTACAATTCGCACGTTGGTTTTTTGTACTTGTGAAGAACCGACTTTGATAAACTCACCGTTTTCCAATACACGAAGTAAACGGACTTGTGTGGTTAGAGGCAATTCGCCTACTTCATCTAAAAAAATCGTTCCGCCGTTGGCCACTTCAAAATAACCGTCACGAGCATTATTGGCTCCAGTAAACGAACCTTTTTCGTGTCCAAAAAGTTCACTATCGATAGTTCCTTCCGGAATCGCACCGCAGTTTACTGCGATGTATTTTCCGTGTTTTCTGTGAGAAAGCGAATGGATAATTTTGGGAATACTTTCTTTTCCAACACCACTTTCACCCGTTACTAAAACCGAAATATCGGTAGGCGCAACCTGAATGGCTTTTTCTACGGCACGATTGAGTTTCGGATCGTTTCCGATGATTTCAAATCGTTGTTTTATGTTTTGTATTGTTTCCATATGTCATTGCGAGGCACGAAGCGATCTCATCTTTAACCACTAATGCACCATTGTTTTTAATTCATCTCACTGTAACCAACTGCTTCTCCTATTAAAGTTCCGCTGGTACAATTGGTAATTTTCACATTTACAAAATCACCTATTTTATACTGTTCTTTCGGAAAAACAACAGTGATGCTTTGCGAGTTTCTTCCTGACAAATCATTGTCCGATTTTTTTGATGTCTTTTCCACCAAAACTTCTACGGTTTGTCCTAAAAATTCTTGTGTTCTAAAGCCACTGTGAATGCGTTGCAAATCGACTATTTCTTGTAAACGACGTGCTTTAGTGTCTTCGGTAACATCGTCTTCCATTTTTCTGCCAGCCAATGTTCCTGGTCGTTCCGAATACGAATACATATAACCAAAACTATATTTTACATATTCCATTAACGATAAGGTATCTTGATGGTCTTGCTCTGTTTCTGTTGGAAATCCGGCAATCATATCTTGCGTTACACACACATTCGGAATAATTGTTTTTATTCTGTCAATCAAACTCATGTATTGTTCACGAGTGTGTAAACGATTCATTTCTTTTAAAATACGATTACTTCCCGATTGCACTGGCAAATGAATGTGTTTGCAGATGTTAGGGTATTTTGCAATAACATGAAGTACTTCTTCGTGCATGTCTTGCGGATTCGATGTCGAAAACCGTATGCGCATCTTCGGAAACGCCACGGCTACCATTTCTAACAAATGTTCGAATTTAACCGCTGTAGCAACTTGCATCTCAGAAGCTTTGTCAAAATCTTTCTTCAATCCGCCACCGTACCAAAGATAACTGTCGACATTTTGACCTAAAAGTGTAATTTCCTTATAATTATTATCCCACAAATTCTGAATTTCAGTCATAATACTTTGTGGCTCACGGCTGCGCTCGCGTCCACGGGTAAAAGGCACCACGCAAAACGTACACATATTATCGCAACCACGCGTGATAGAAACAAACGCCGAAACACCGTTGGTATTCAAACGCACTGGCGAAATATCGCCATAGGTTTCTTCTTTTGATAAAATCACGTTGATGGCATCGCGTCCATCTTCCACTTCTGCTAATAAATTAGGAAGGTCTTTGTAGGCATCTGGTCCAACAACCATATCGACGATTTTTTCTTCGTCTAAGAATTTTTCTTTTAAACGTTCTGCCATACATCCCAAAACCCCAACTTTCATTTTCGGGTTGATGCGTTTTACAGCATTGTATTTTTCGAGACGTTTGCGCACGGTTTGTTCGGCTTTGTCACGAATAGAACACGTGTTCACCAAAACCAAATCGGCTTCTTCTAAAATTTGAGTGGTATTGTAACCTTCATTAGAAAGTATAGAGGCAACAATTTCACTGTCAGAGAAATTCATAGCACAACCATAACTTTCGATATAGAGTTTCTTTGTGTTTTCGGCTTTATTTTCTAGAACAAGGCTTTGTCCTTGTGCTTTTTCGTCAATTTCTTTTTCCATACGGTATGCTTCGATTTTATCGGACTACAAAGATAATACTAAAATAGAATATCTGACAAGATGGCAGATAATGTTTAACAAAGTTTTAATTGGAAGCGAAAGGCTTGGGCTTTTTTTGGTTTCCATTTTCCCGCTTTCGCCTTTATCTTTGTTCATTCTTCACAAAGGATATCAGCTCAATCGGGGCTAGAAATTAACTCAGTGTAGGACTGTTTTTTCTCTGTGCATCTCTGTGAAATCAATTAAATTAACTATCGAAAACACAAAATCTAAAAAAATTAAATACTTTTGCCAACAAATAAAATCCCAAATGGCAAAGAATTTAGTAATCGTTGAGTCACCTGCAAAAGCAAAAACTATAGAAAAATTTCTGGGTTCTGACTATCAAGTTGAATCGAGTTACGGACACATTGCCGACTTACCTTCGAAAGAAATAGGCGTCGATGTTGCCAACGGATTCAAACCCAAATATGAAGTTTCTGCCGATAAAAAAGCATTGGTCACCAAATTAAAAGGATTAGCTAAAAATGCCGAAATGGTTTGGTTGGCTTCCGATGAGGACCGTGAGGGAGAGGCCATTTCTTGGCACTTATCCGAAGAGTTAAAACTAGATCCAGCCAAAACAAAACGAATTGTTTTTCACGAAATTACAAAAACAGCTATTCAAAAGGCTATTGAAAATCCACGCGGCATCGATTATAATTTGGTAAATGCACAACAAGCGCGACGTGTTTTAGACCGTCTTGTAGGTTATGAATTGTCACCTGTGCTTTGGAAAAAAGTCAAAGGTGGTTTGTCTGCTGGTCGTGTGCAATCGGTTTCTGTTCGTTTGATTGTAGAGCGTGAAAGAGAAATTGAAAATCATAATTCAGAAGCGTCCTATAGTATTACAGCCGAGTTTACCAACGAAGCCGGAAAATCATTCAAAGCCAAATTACCGAAAAACTTTACTTCAAAAAATGACGCTGAAGCTTTTTTAAATAAAAATATTGGGGCTACCTATAAAGTAGGTGATTTAGAAACCAAACCCACAAAAAAATCACCAGCTGCTCCTTTTACAACATCAACGTTGCAACAAGAAGCTGCTCGAAAATTATATTTACCCGTTGGAATCACGATGCAAATTGCACAACGTTTGTATGAAGCGGGATTGATTACCTACATGAGAACTGACAGTGTTAATCTATCTCAAGACGCCATGGCTGCAGCTCAAGCTGAGATTTCCAGTTATTACGGAAAGGAATTCAGTAAGCCAAGAAATTTCAACACTAAAAGTAAAGGCGCACAAGAAGCACACGAAGCGATTCGTCCGACCGATATGTCAAAGCATACGGTGAATGTCGAACGAGATCAAGCTCGTTTGTACGAATTGATTTGGAAAAGAACTTTAGCATCTCAAATGAGTGATGCCGAATTAGAGCGAACCAATGTGAAAATTGAAGCCAACAATCACAGTGAAATTTTTACAGCTACAGGAGAAGTTATCAAATTTGAAGGGTTCTTAAAAGTATACCTTGAAGGAAATGACGATGATGATGATGAACAAGAAGGTATGTTGCCCGCGTTGAAAGTCAATGAAAAATTAACCAATAATTACATCACCGCAACCGAACGATTTTCGCGTCCACCAAGTCGTTATACAGAAGCATCGTTGGTTAAAAAGTTAGAAGAGTTAGGAATTGGACGTCCGTCAACGTATGCGCCAACCATTTCTACCATTATTGCTAGAACGTATGTGGAGAAAGGAAACTTTGAAGGGCAAGAACGCAAGTACAATCAAATTGTATTGAAAAATGCCGAAGTCAAATCGCAAATACTAACCGAAAATGTAGGTTCTGACAAAGGAAAGTTAGTGCCAACCGACATCGGAATTATCGTCAACGATTTCTTAGTAAAAAACTTTGAAACCATATTAGATTACAATTTCACTGCAAAAGTAGAGCAAGATTTTGACGAAATTGCTGAGGGAAATGTAGACTGGGCAAAAATGATGAATGATTTTTATTCGCATTTTCATCCAAGAGTAGTTGATGTCGAAAAAAATGCAGATAGAGAAAGTGGCGAACGAATATTAGGAAAAGATCCAAAAACAGGAAAACCAGTTTCTGTTCGTTTAGGGAAATATGGCGCTATGGCTCAAATTGGCGATAGCGAAGATGAAAACAAACAATTTGCGAGTTTGCGTCAAGACCAAAATATAGGAAACATTACGTTAGAAGAAGTGTTGAATTTGTTCTTACTTCCAAAAGCATTAGGTACTTATAAAGGAGAAGATTTAGAAGTGAACAATGGTCGTTTCGGACCGTATGTTCGTTTTGGGAGTCAATTTATTTCGCTACCAAAAGGAATGGATCCGATGGATGTAACCATGGATATTGCACAAGGTTTGATAGATGAAAAGGCACAAGCTGACGCGCCAATCGGAACCTATGATAGTCTTCCTATTCAAAAAGGTGTAGGACGTTTCGGTCCTTTTATAAAATGGAATGGGATGTTTATCAACGTAAGTAAAAAATACAATTTTGATGCTTTGTCACAATCCGATTTGAATGAATTGATTGAAGATAAACAACAAAAGGAAATCGATAAAGTAATTCACGACTGGAAGGAAGAAGGCATAAAAGTTGAAAAAGCCCGTTGGGGAAGATCGATTATCACAAAAGGAAAAATCAAAATCGAATTAAGCAAAGACATCGATGCTGCCAAGCTAACGTTAGCTGAAGTTCAGGAGATGATCGAAAAGAAATCACCTGCAAAAGCAAAAAAAGCTCCCGCCAAAAAAGCAACAACTAAAAAAGCAACTCCAAAAAAGAAATAACCAATGGAATTTGATTTTCTTGAACCAGTAGACGCTGAAATCATTGATTTTGTAAGCCAACTTTCTTCACAGCATTTGGGAAATAAAGTGGTTTTTCATACTAATGATGCGTTTCCAGACATGGATAAAGTATCTATTGCTATTATAGGAGTTACCGAAAATAGAGGTCAGAATTCGGCTGTTGAAACTGTCGATTTAAGTTTTATACGAAAAGAATTGTATTCGCTTTTTCCAGGCAATTGGATAAAATCAATCGCCGATTTAGGTGATATTTTACCAGGAAATTCGCTAGATGACACCTATTTTGCGGTGCAAAGTATCGTATCTTCATTGATTAAAAAGAAAATAATTCCAATAGTAATTGGTGGTTCTCAAGACATTACCTATTCGCTATATAGAGCTTATGATACCTTAGAGCAAATGGTCAATTTAGTATCGATTGATGCTAAGTTTGATATTGGTAAACAGGAGAATAGCATTTTAGCAGAATCATATTTATCAAAAATAATTGTTGAGGAACCAAATAATTTGTTTAATTTTAGCAACGTTGGTTTTCAGACCTATTATAACTCGCAAGAGGAAATTGATTTAATTGAAAAATTATACTTCGACGCCTATCGATTGGGAGAAGTTGGTAACAAAATTGAAATTGCAGAACCTGTTTTTAGAGATGCCGATTTAGTTAGTATTGATATGACAGTTGTTAAATCATCCGATTCTGGTAATTTTAACGTCTTTTCGCCAAACGGTTTTAACGGTAAAGAAATTTGTTCGCTGTCGAGATATGCAGGAATAAGTGATAAAACATCTTGTTTAGGAGTGTTTAATCATTCCAGCTCTAAACAAGAATCGGTTTTAATAGCACAAATAATATGGTATTTTATAGAAGGTATTCATTATCGGTCTAACGAATATCCATTTGGAAGTAAAAAAGAGTATATAAAGTATATAGTTCCTTTTGAAGAAGAAGAAATTATATTCTATAAAAGCAATGAAACCGAAAGATGGTGGATTGAAATACCTTTTTTTACCAACACCAACAATAAATTAAAAAAGAATACGTTATTACCGTGTACTAATGATGATTACTTGGCTGCGTGCAATCAGGAATTCCCTCAAAGATGGTGGAAAGCACAGCGGAAAAGTATTTTGTAGTTTTTTTTAATAA
>JAZKGN010000067.1:0-6891 GCA_040385945.1 Bacteroidota bacterium | reverse complement strand
GAGAATAAAGCTGGAACTTGGTTGTAATCCGAATTCAAAGCATTGAAATCTTTGTTTAACACATCAATTTGTGATTGAATTTGAGTTAAAGAAATGTTCTCAGCAGCGGTTTTGTACAAAACATTAACCACAACTGGAATTTCAATTTTTCCATTAACCAATCTGTGACTAGCGTTTCTTTCGAAATTTTCTGTAAATTCTTCAATTCTATTCATTCTAAGCGCCAATGTTGGATCTTCCTTTAATTGACGATCTAATACTTCTTGAGAAGCACAATACTTAGCACTAGCTGAAGTTTCTGAAGGATTTTTTTCTGAGTCGTCTGATTGACATGAGAAAAGCATTGATACTAATGCTACTGATAAAAAGATTTTTTTCATAAATAATAAATGATTTGGATAATTAATAGTTACGCAATTTTATAACATATTAATTGATAATAAAAATGTTTCTATCACATTTTTATATAAAATCGATAAACTACATGAAAATTAGTTGTTGAATATGTAATTCAAAATATTGGCGCCCATTTTTAAGGCTTTTTCTCTCACTTCAACAGGATCGTTGTGAACATCTTTATCTTCCCAACCATCACTTAAATCAGTTTCATAAGTGTAGAGTAAGGCCAATCTGTTTTCGATAAAAATACCAAAGGCTTGTGGACGTTTTCCTTCGTGTTCGTGAATTTTCGGTAATCCACTAGCAAAAACGAACGGCTTTTGAAAGATAGGATGATTGGCTGGAATCTCCACCATATCATTATTTGGGAAGAGTTTTTTGATTTCCTTACGGATGTATTCGTCCATCCCATAATTGTCATCGATGTGTAAAAATCCACCCGACATCATATAATTTCTCAAGTTGGTTTGATCGGCAGCGCTGAAAACAACATTTCCGTGTCCGGTCATGTGAACAAAAGGATACGAAAACAAATCGGGACTACTAGGCTCTACAGTGGCTGGTTTGAATTTTATTGTCGTTTTTATATTTTGATTACTGTATTTAATCAAATTGGGTAAAGCCGTCGGATTGGCATACCAATCACCACCACCATTGTATTTTAACAACGCTATTTCTTGTGAAAAACTGTAGTTAGCTACTATAAGTAAAAGGAAGAAGAATCTTTTCATTAACTATTTTCATTTAATAAAACCACACTATGACATGCTACAATAGCTGCCGTTTCGGTTCGCAATCTGGTTTCACCCAAAGTTACAGGAATAAATGAATTATCCAAAGCCAATTGTATTTCTTTAACAGAAAAATCGCCTTCTGGACCAATTACAATGGTAACTTCTTGATTGGGTTGCAATTCGTTTTTTAGTGATTTTTTATCCAAGTCTTCACAATGGGCGATAAATTTCTGACCAATAAAAGCCTTCTTAATAAAGTCTTTATACGCAATTGGTTCATTAAATTTAGGCAAATAACATTGATTGGATTGCTTCATCGCCGAAAGAATGATTTTATCAAACCGATCTCTTTTGATGACTTTTCGCTCCGAATGTTCGCAAAAAATAGGTGTAATTTCGTGCACGCCAATTTCGGTTGCTTTCTCTAAAAACCACTCGTAACGTTCGTTCATTTTGGTAGGAGCAACAGCCAAATGCAATTTAAAATTTGGAGTTACTTGCTTTTCAAAAGAGACTATTTTCACCGTACATTTATTATCAGAAGCCAATGCAATTTCTGTTTTAAATAAAAAACCTAAACCATTGGTTACAAATAAAATATCACCTTCTTTTTTTCGCAAGACTTTAACAATATGTTTGCTCTCTTCTTTTTCAAAAACAAATGAGTTGTCGGCTTCGGTGATTGTTGGATTGTAGAATAATTGCATAATTAAAATTCGATTCGTGCTTTAGAAACGACTGCCGAATCGTTGAACTTGTTATTGATGTATTTTTGATAGCCTACAATTCCGATCATGGCAGCATTATCGGTAGTATATTCAAATTTCGGAATGAAGGATTTCCATCCGTATTTTTTTTCTGCTTCTTTCAATGTGGTTCTGATACCTGAATTTGCCGAAACACCACCGCCAATAGCGATTTGAGTTATTCCGGTTTCGGCAACAGCCAATTTCAATTTATCCATTAAAATTTCGATAATTGTGTGCTGAACTGAAGCGCAAATATCGGCTTTGTTTTCTTCAATAAAATTAGGATTCTGAGCCACACTTTTCTGTATAAAATACAATATTTGTGTTTTTAATCCCGAAAAACTAAAATCCAATCCAGGTACTTTTGGTTTGGTAAAAGCAAACCGTTTCGGATTACCAAACTGTGCCAATTTATCGATTAATGGTCCACCTGGATATGGCAATCCTAAAATTTTAGCACTCTTATCAAAGGCTTCTCCAACAGCATCATCTGTAGTTTCACCAATTATTTCCATATCAAAAAAACTGTTGACCACCACAATTTGGGTATGACCTCCAGAAATGGTTAATGCTAAAAAAGGAAACTCGGGTTTTTCAAAACCTTCTTCATCAATAAAGTGCGCCAAAATATGAGCATGCATGTGGTTTATAGCCAATAACGGAATGTTCAATGCCATCGCTAACGATTTGGCAAAAGAAGTTCCAACAAGCAACGAACCCATTAATCCCGGACCTTGAGTAAATGCTATAGCAGAGAGTTGACTTTTATCAATTCCCGCTTTTTGTATCGCAATATCAATTACAGGAACAATGTTTTGTTGGTGCGCTCTCGAAGCCAATTCGGGTACAACACCACCGTATATTTCATGTATTTTTTGACCAGCCACAATATTCGAAAGTACTTTATCGTTATGCAAGACAGCTGCAGCTGTATCGTCGCAAGAACTTTCGATAGCCAATATAAAAACGTCATTATTTGACATTAGGCACTATTTTTGAATTAAATTTGATAAACCGCTACAAAACGATTATTTTTACATCTACAAAAGTAGCTATTTTCAAGGTTTCTTATTCATAGCCAAATAAATTTTGAAAGAAAAAAAAGTCAATACCCGTTTCAAAACATTTAGAAAGATAGTTTTACGTACTTTATTAGTGCTGCTTTTACTTATACTTTTATCGGGAATAGCCTTATCCTTACCGTCAGTTCAGACAAAAATTGCCCATTATTTTACCGAACAAATTAATGAAGATTTTGGTACAGATATTTACATCGACCAAGTTGAAGTCACTATATTTGGTGGTGTTCAGCTCAAAAAGGTCATGATAAAAGACGATCGAAAAGACACA
The DNA here is from genome assembly GCA_040385945.1 of Bacteroidota bacterium. Classification (GTDB taxonomy): domain Bacteria; phylum Bacteroidota; class Bacteroidia; order Flavobacteriales; family Flavobacteriaceae; genus Flavobacterium. Next base: position 3,659 of record JAZKGN010000067.1, on the reverse strand, counting down.
CTTATTTATGCCAATCGAATTACAACAAGTATTTTAGATGCCAGCAAATTATTAGATGGAAACCTTATTTTTGGTAACATTCGCGCTAACGATCTTACGCTCAACATAAAAACGTACAAGAACGAAAAAGATTCCAATTTAGATAAATTTATTGCCGCATTTGATGACGGGAAAAAATCGTCGGGAAAATTCTTAATGACTTCCAATAAAATTACGGTAATCAACAGCCGCTTTATCAAAATTGACGAGAATGCAACAACCCAAAAAGAAGTCGATTTTACTTATCTAAATGCTGTGGTAACGAATTTTAAAATTCTCGGTCCCAACGTTACGACTAAAATTGAAAACATGGCTTTTAAAGACCATCGTGGACTTTTTGTAGAGAATTTGACATCCAATTTTGCGTACACCAAAAAGAATATTCGACTTGATTCATTAGAATTAAAAACAAAAAACTCAAAGTTTAATGGTGATGTTGTCCTCAATTATAACATGGATAATCACGATTTTTCCGATTTTAATAATAGAGTTGTTTTTGATATTAAAGCCAAAGGCGCATCACTCGCAACGAATGATATTCGGTACTTTTATAAAGAATTGGCACCCAATCAAAAGTTTTATTTTAGTGGAAAAATCGACGGAACATTAAACGATTTCAAAATCAAAAATCTAAATCTTTTAGACAACAATAATTCGCAAATTATTGGTGATGTTCATTTTAAAAACCTTCTTGCCAAAAAAGGAAAAGGCGAATTTTACATGAAAGGTTCTTTTGATAAAGTGGCTTCCAGTTATAACGATTTAGCCAAATTGCTACCCAATGTTTTAGGAAAAAGCCTACCAACTTCACTAAAAAAACTGGGTAAGTTTAATTTGATTGGCGATGCAGAAGTGACCACAACATCCATTGATGCCGATTTTAAACTGCAAACCAAACTCGGAAATGTGATTTCACAATTGGTGATGACCAATATTAACAATATAGATAATGCTTCGTATTCTGGAAATATTACGTTGGATAATTTTGATATCGGTGCGTACTTAAATCGAAGCGATATTGGTAAAGTTTCGATGAGTGCTGATGTTGAAGGGAAAGGTTTTACCGAGAAATATTTGGATGTACAATTTTCTACAGAAGTGCAAAGTATTCGATACAACGGTTATACATACCAAAACATATTAGCTGATGGAAGTTTCAAAAAGCCTATATTTAAAGGAAAAGTAAACGTTAACGATCCGAATTTGTTTTTAGATTTTGACGGAACTGTCGATTTAAGTAAGAAGGAGAAAAAATACGATTTCAATGCTAAAATTGATTACGTCAATTTAAAGAAACTAAACTTTATCAACGACTCAATTGCCATTTTTAAAGGTGATATTGTGATGAATGTTTATGGAAATTCGATTAATGATATGAAAGGAAATGTTGCTATTTCAAACGCATCCTATCAAAACTCTAAAAAGCAATATTTCTTTGACAAATTAGATGTCAACTCTACTTTTGATGAAAATAACGTGCACAAAATCACCTTCAAATCGGAAGAAGGAATTGATGGTTACATCGAAGGAAAATTCGATTTCAATCAGATTTATAATATGGTCGAAAATTCTATCGGAAGTTTATATACCAATTACAAACCCAATATCATCAAGAAAGGTCAGTACTTCAAATTCAATTTTACTAATTTTTCAGAATTGGTTGAAATTGTAATGGCCGATATTTCTTTGTCGGAAGATGCTGTTTTGAGTGGAAAAATAAATGGTGATGACAACGATTTTAAACTCAATTTCAACACAACAAAACTGACCGCTTTCGATACGCAATTTGATAAAATTCAACTGGAGGTTGACAATAAAAATCCGTTGTACAACACCTACATTCAAATGGATAGTATCAAATTGAAGCAGTATAAAATCAGAGATTTTTCTTTAATTAACGTGACTTCCAAAGATACTTTGAATTTCAGAACCGAATTTAAAGGTGGAGAAACAGGCACAGATTTTTATAAATTGAACTTGTATCATACCATCAATAGTGACAAAAAGAATGTAGTCGGATTTTATAAATCGGAAATGATGTTCAAAGATTTCTTATGGTATTTGAACGAAAACAACGACGAGAAAAACAAAATTACATTCGATAAAAATTTTACTGAGTTCAATTTTGAAGAGTTAATTGTTTCACACGAAAATCAGTCACTTCGCTTGAATGGAGAAATCATTGGCAAAAACAACAAAGATTTACAACTGACGTTTAAAGAGGTCAATTTAAACAAAATCACTCCCAATGTCGATAAGTTTAAATTCGATGGAAATGTAAATGGCGAAATTTATCTCAAACAAAACAATTCGGTCTATCAACCCACAGCATCACTTACGATAAACAAACTTTTTGTGAATGACAACGAACTCGGAAACATGAGTTTAGCCATTGATGGAAATAATGATTTTTCTAAATTTAACATTAGCTCTACAATCGAGAATGAAAACTTTGAATCGTTCAAGGCCGATGGTGATTTGCAAATTGTAAACGAACAAACGCTGTTGGATATCGATTTGAATTTTAAAAAGTTCAATTTGGGTGTGTTGAGTAATTTGGGTGGCGATGTGTTGAGCAACATTCGAGGATTTGTTTCGGGTAACGCTCGAATAGACGGAAATGTAAACAACATCGATTATAACGGTCGTTTATTTGTTGATGGCGCTGGCTTGACAGTACCGTATTTGAATGTGGATTATGAAATAAAACCGAATTCGATTATTGATGTTACTCAGGAAAAATTCATCATCCAACGAACTAAAATCACTGATACCAAATACAAAACAGAAGGTAATTTAGAAGGTTTTATCAAACACAAACAATTTGGTGATTGGGAGTTGAATTTGAACATCGACTCCAAACGACTTTTAGCCTTAGATACCAAAGATCATGAAGATGCAGCGTATTTCGGAACAGCTTATATCGATGGAGAAGCCGTAATTGCTGGTCCAACAACAGGTTTGGTTATTAATGTAACTGCCAAATCGGAAAAAGGAACCGATGTTAAAATTCCGATTAACGATGCTGTCGCAGTCGAAGACAGTCAATACATCACTTTCTTAACACCCAATGAAAAATACAATTTAGGAAAAGCAACACCACAAGCTACCAGAAACTATAGTGGTTTACAAATGAATTTCGAATTTGATATTACCAAAGACGCCAATATCGAAGTGATACTTGACCGCGATTCGGGTCACGGAATGAAAGGCGTAGGTGAGGGACAATTGTTATTTCGTATCAACACACGAGGAAATTTTAATATGTGGGGAGATTTTGTTGTAGAACGAGGTTCATATAATTTTAAATACGGTGGTTTGGTAGACAAGCGATTTGATGTGAGAAAAAATGGATACATTTCGTGGTCGGGCGACCCATTTAATGCTGTTTTAAACTTAGAAGCTGTTTATTTAACAAGTGCTAACCCTGCGGTTTTAATAGACAATCCTTCTTTCAATAAAAAAATTCCAGTTGAAGTGAGTATCGATTTGAAAGGAACATTAAACAATCCAGAACCCGATTTTAACATTAATTTCCCCAATGTAAGTTCTGTTTTAAAATCCGAAATCGAAACCAAATTAAGCGATAAAGACACACGTCAAACCCAAGCTTTGTATTT
>JAZKGN010000066.1:0-3775 GCA_040385945.1 Bacteroidota bacterium | reverse complement strand
TTATGATTTCGACTTTTGCCTGCAACAACGGATTGATTATGGCGGGTGCGAGAGTGTATTATACAATGGCGCAAGACGGTGTTTTCTTTAAGAAAGCCGCTGAATTGAATCATGCCAGCGTTCCGGCTTGGTCTATCTGGGCGCAGTGTATTTGGGCTTCGGCTTTGTGTCTGACAGGGAAATATGGTGATTTATTGGATTTTGTGGTCATCATCGTTTTGATATTTTACATTCTTACGATCCTTGGAATATTTATTCTTCGCAAGAAAATGCCAAATCTAGAACGACCGTATAAAGCATTTGGATATCCGATTTTGCCGGGATTGTATCTAATTATTGCCACGGCGATTTGTATTGCTTTGTTGTATACAAAAACCAGTACCAGTGGTTGGGGTGTTTTGATTATGCTGATAGGTATTCCAGTGTATTATTTGACGAAAGCTAAGGAGTAGTTTTTATTTAAAATTATGAGTTATGAATTTTCGGATGTTAAATTGAAATTTCAAATAGGACTTTTTAGAATTCGATGAAAATCTTCTTAATCCGCTTCAACTGCGTTTCAATGTTGTTGAATATGAGAAATGAAGAACAAAAAAATCCGTCTCGTTTTCATAACGGGACGGATTTTCTATTAAATTCAGGTTGGTTTGTGGTTGTTATAAATCTAAATAAATTAATTGACTAAAAACTAATATCTAAAAAAATACAACTACACCCTGCAACCTGTAATCAGTATGCTAGTAGTACGTAAAACGTCTAACTTTGGCAATATACTTAGCCAATCGAATTACTTGGTGGCTGTACCCATATTCGTTATCGTACCAAATGTATAAAACAATATTTTTTCCATCTTTAGAAACAATAGTCGCATTACTATCATAAATGGCAGGTTGTGAAGTACCAACGATGTCTGAGGATACCAATTCGTTATTTAAGGAATACTTAATTTGCTCTACTAATCCGCCTTCCAAAGCGTATTTTTTCATGATGGCATTGATTTCCTGAACCGAAGTTGTTTTTGACACTTCTAAATTTAAAACAACCAAAGAACCATTAGGAACCGGCACGCGAATTGCATTTGAAGTCAGTTTTCCTTCTAATGACGGTAACGCTTTTGCAACAGCACTTCCAGCGCCTGTTTCGGTAATCACCATATTTAGTGCTGCAGCTCTTCCGCGACGGTATTTTTTGTGCATGTTGTCCACAAGATTTTGGTCATTTGTGTACGCATGGATGGTCTCAAGATGTCCTTTGACAACTCCTAATGTGTCTTCAACAGCTTTCAAGATTGGCGTGATGGCATTTGTAGTACACGATGCCGCCGAGAAAATATTGATTTCATCGGGATTGTATTCGTTGTGGTTTACACCATGTACTATATTTGGAACTCCTTTTCCGGGAGCGGTAAGCAGTACTTTATCAGCTCCTTTTGAAACCAAGTGACGACTCAACGCTTCATGTGTAGTAAATGCACCCGTATTGTCAATCACTAAGGCATTATGAATATCAAAGAGGGTATAATCAATTTCTTCAGGTCCGTTTGCCGTGATAATATGAACCGTTGTTCCATTAATAATCAAGGCATTATTTTCAGGATCAGCAGTTACTGAACCTCCAAAATCTCCGTGAATAGAATCGTAACGCAGTAAGGAAGCTCTTTTTTCAAGAGAAATCGCATCGTTTTTGTCCCGAGTTACAATAGCACGTAAGCGCAATTGACTTCCTTTTCCTGTTTTAGACATTAATTCTCTGGCTAATAAACGACCAATGCGTCCAAAACCATACAACACAACATCTTTCGGTTGAATTTCTTCTGAGTCTTTTGCGTTTTTTAGTTTGTCAATAACAAAATATTTGGCATCTGGATATTTGTCTTCTTCTAAACCGTATTCATAGGTAAGTTTTCCAATATCTAATTTAGCGGGAAGTAAGTTCAATTCTAAAATGGCTTTTGCAATCTTAACAGAATCAAATACTGAAATCGGTTTGCCCACAAATTCAGCTGCATATTCGTGTAAGTTGATGATGTCACTTACATTTCTGTCTAGTAGTTGATTGCGGAATAATACCATTTCAATTGATTTATCATACCATAAATCGCTGATAATTTTAATCAGTTTTGCTCCTGCGCGTCGCCTGTCGGCTTGTAAAGAAACTTCTTTCTCGTATAAAGTTGTAGTTGCCATGTTAAAAATTTAAGGAAAATAAGTAATTGTATTTTTTAAAATTTGCGCAAAAGTACCCATTTCAATCGATTTCGTAACCTGTTTTATGAATTATTTACCAAATAAAAAAGCCATCTCGATTTTTCAAGATGGCTTTCCTAGAGGAAAAAGAGAGTATTCTTTAAAGAATGACGCGCATAATTTCTCCATTTTTATTAATCATTTCTATTCGGACTGTTTGGTTTTCCTCTTTTTTGCTTAAAAGTTTAGAGACCGTTTCCACATCGGTCGCTTTTACATTGTCAATACTTAAGATAATATTGCCAATCAGTTCGTCTTCGTATTGCTTCAAGTTTTGACTACTAATACCTTTGATTCGCACACCATATTCGATTTTAAATTTCTTTTTGTCAGCAGCCTCAATATTCTCTAATTCAATTCCCTTGAATTCTGCATTAAAAAATTCATTTTTACTTAAAGTCACCGGAACAATTTTAGTTTTTCCGTCTCTGATATAAGTAACTTGAATTTTGTCGTTCGGTCTTTTGGTATTGATGTATCCCGAAAGATCTGCAAAAGTAGCCACATTTTGGTCATCTAATTTTATAATGACATCGCCTTTTGTAAGACCTGATTTTTCGGCACCAGAATTTTTTGTCACTTTGTTAATGTAGAATCCTTGCGTTTGCGAAACACCCAGTTCTTTCGAAGTCATGCTATTCAATTCCCCTCCTTCAACACCCAGAATTCCACGTTGAACGTTCCCAAATTCCATTAAATCTTCGATTATTTTTCGAGTAATATTCGAAGGAACCGCAAAGGAGTATCCTACATAAGAACCAGTCATTGATGAAATCATAGTGTTGATTCCTATTAGTTCACCGCGCGTGTTAACTAACGCTCCACCACTGTTACCAGGATTAACTGCAGCATCAGTTTGAATGAAGGATTGAATACCGCTGGTGTCTAAATTTCTGGCTTTTGCCGAAACGATTCCCGCTGTAACGGTAGAAGTCAAGTTGTAGGGATTACCAACGGCTAGAACCCATTCGCCTACTTTTACCAAATCAGAGTTGGCAAATGCGGTGTACGGTAGTTTTTCGTCGGCATCAATTTTTAATAAAGCAATATCCATTTTAGAATCGGTTCCAATAAGTTTTGCTTTGTACGATTTTTTATTATTCAGTGTAATTTCAATTTCTGATGCATCTTTAACAACGTGATTGTTAGTTACAATATAGCCGTCTTCTGAGATGATTACACCAGAACCCGTTCCCACTTGTTCCTGAGATTGACCGCCTTTATATCCATAAAAATATTCTAATATAGGATTGCTTACTGTGGTTCTGGAGACGTTTTTTACGTGAACAACGGAATGAATTGTTTTTTCGGCAGCCTCGGTAAAGTCAAGAACTTCAGTAGATAAGCCCACTCTTTTTCCGTATGAATTGGATGCCATGGTTACTAATCCGCTTTTGTCGTTAGAAAAATAGCCATTTGTATCAAATAATAACTTGTATGAACCTAGTGTTACTACTCCGCTCAACAGTGAAACTAAAAAAAGTGTTGAAAAATTTTTCATAATTAAATTCGTTTTTTAAGATATTTAC
>JAZKGN010000065.1:0-5713 GCA_040385945.1 Bacteroidota bacterium | reverse complement strand
AAGACACCGAAAAAGAAATCATCATCAGTTTGATAAAAGCCGAAATAAAAAGTGGCTTAACTCCAAAATTGCTCGATATAGTTGAAAGTTTACCCAATAAAACCGGAATTTATTATATTCACAATGAAAAAGGCGATCTGATATACATTGGCAAAAGCAAAAACATAAAAAAGCGTGTCAATCAGCATTTTACTGGTAAAACCAACAAGTGTAAAAAAATACAAATCGAAGTTTTTGCTGTTACTTATGAATAAACGGGTAGCGAGTTGATTGCCCTTTTAAAAGAGTGTGAAGAAATTAAAATCAACAAACCCATTTACAATCGTTCGCAACGCAAAAGCATTTTTCAATGGGCGTTGTACGATGTGTTGGATGAAAACGGTTACCTCACGTTGCAATTGCTAAAAGCCGACGGTCGCAAAAAAGAAATCACCTCTTTTACTTCCATTCAAGAAGGCAAAAATGCCCTGTTTCGCATCACAGCCAATTACAATTTGTGTCAAAAATTAAACGGATTGTACGAAACACAAAACGGTTGTTTTCAACATAAAATCAAAGAGTGTAACGGAGCTTGCTTGAATCTGGAAGCTCCCGATGAGTACAACCAACGTGTCGAAGATTTTATGAACGAAATGGCATTTGAAAACAACAACATGATCATCATTGATCGCGGACGACGAGTGGACGAACGCAGTGCTGTTGTAATTGAAAATGGCATTTACAAAGGCTATTGTTTTTATGATTTAAACTATCAAATCAGCAATGTTGAAGTGTTGAAAAACATCCTTATTCCGATGCAGAATAACCGAGATACACGAACCATTATTCAGATGTATTTAAGGAAAAATAAAGTCATGAAGATTATTAAGTTTTAGAAGCTTTTTCCCGCTTTCGCCTTTATCTTGCTCCGTAAACTACGCAAGGATATCGGCTCAATCGGGGCTAGTGATCACCAATAAACAACCCATTTGAACTATCTCATCACCATCATCGGACCAACAGCTATAGGAAAAACTTCCTTAAGTATTGCGTTGGCACAACATTTTGGTTGTGATATCATTTCGTGCGACAGCAGACAGTTTTTTAAAGAAATGCAAATCGGAACCGCAGTTCCAACAGCAACCGAATTACAAGCAGCCACACATCATTTTATACAAAATAAATCGATTTTTGATACGTATTCGGTGGGCGATTTTGAAAAGGAAGCCATTGCCAAATTGGACGAATTGTTTTTAAAAAACAACATCCAAATTATGGTTGGTGGCTCCGGTTTGTACGTCGATGCTGTACTGAAAGGATTTGATGATTTTCCGGATATTGACGTCGCCGTTCGTGACGAAGTGCGAAAAAAGTATGACGAAAAAGGAATCGAGTACCTACAACAAGCGTTACAAAAATTGGATGCTGATTACTATACAACACTTACCGAAAGTAATCCTCAAACCTTGCAAAACCCGCAACGCATGATGCGTGTTGTTGAAGTGTGCATCGGAACAGGAAAACCATATTCGTCGTTTTTAAATCTAAAGAAAAACCAACGCAACTTCACTCCTATCATCATCGGATTGGAAGCTGAAAGAGCTGTCATTTATGACCGAATCAACCAACGTGTGGATCAAATGATGAGCGAAGGTTTACTTGCCGAAGCTGAAAAATTGTATCCAAATAAAAATTTGAATGCATTACAAACCGTTGGATATAGTGAGCTTTTTGATTATTTTGATAAAAAGATAAGCTTGGAATTTGCTGTAGAAGAAATCAAAAAAAACACCCGACGTTTTTCAAAACGTCAACTCACTTGGTTTAAACGAACTGAAAATGCAATTTGGTTTTATTATCTAACAGATAGAAAATTCATAATTGATACTATACAATTGAAAATTCATAATTCATAATTCATAATTCTTCATATGCCGATTTCTAGTGACTTTACTTCAATTCTAACCAAAGATTGGGAAATCAATTTTCTACAATGCTATCCCAATGGCGTTTTGAAGTACACCGATTTATGTAATTTATTTCAGTTGACAGCGGCTACGCATTCTGAATTAGGAGGCATTAGTTTTAGTGATATGCAAGTGTTTGACCAAGCTTGGGTACTGAGTAAAATGCGTGTTGAAATTATTCGTTTACCGAAATGGAAAGACGTAGTTACCGTAAAAACTTGGGTGCAATCATTAGAGAATTCGCGTTCTACACGTTGTTTGGAATTGTATGTTGGTGACAAAAAAGTAGTAGGTTGCGAAACCTTTTGGGCAGTTTTTAATACTACTACTCGTCGTCCGGAAGCATTGGCATTGCCACACAATCATTTTGAAAAATTTCCGAATGACAAGGCGATTGAAAAAGGATTTTCAAAAATCAATATTCCACACGAAAGGGAAACTATTTTTGAACATAAAGTTCAATTATCAGATTTGGATATTGTGAATCACGCCAATAGTGTGAAATACTTAGAATGGTGTTTGGATGCTTTGGATTCGGAAGTGATTTTACAGCAACGAATCAAAAGTTTTGAAATGAATTATTTAAAAGAAGTTTCGCTTTCGGATACCCTAACCATTGCTAAAAATGACCTTATAATTACCATTGACAACAATGGAAAAACGTGTTTTGTATTGGAACTTGAATTGTAACGTAATGTCATAGCCCAGATAGAAACGGAAATCCTTTTATGGAGTTTACGGAATAAAAGATTGAAGTGGATAGCTGGATTAGCTTCAAAAAATAAAGCCACGAATGCACAAATTTAAAATTCATGTATTCGTGGCTAAAAAAACTTATTTAGATTTTATTTGTGAACTACCAATCGGAAACCTTCACCGTGAATGTTAAGTACTTCTACTTTTTCATCGAGTTTTAAATACTTTCTGATTTTGGCAATGTACACGTCCATACTTCGTGAGGTAAAGTAGTTATCGTCTCTCCAAATTTTGGTTAATGCTAGCTCTCTTGGCATTAAATCGTCTTCGTATAACGCTAACATTTTTAGCAATTCGTTTTCTTTTGGTGATAATTTTATTGGTTCATTTCCAGGGAAATTCAAGAAACGAAGCTTTGAATTAAGATGGAATTTACCGATTTGAAATTCGAATTTTAAATTTTCTGGTTTTGTTTCGATGGCTTTTCTTTGGATGATTGTTCTGATTTTTGCTAACAAAACATCTGAATCGAAAGGTTTGTTAAGGTAATCATCAGCACCAACTTTGTATCCTTTTAGCACATCTTCTTTCATGGTTTTAGCCGTTAAGAAAATGATAGGCACATCTTTATTTTTTTCTCTGATTTCTTTTGCTAAAGTATAGCCATCTTTGTATGGCATCATCACATCTAAGATGCACATGTCGAATGTTTCTTTCTTAAATTTCTCGAAACCTTCCATTCCATTTTTGGCTAAAATAACTTCAAAGTCGTTTAGCATTAAATAGTCTTTCAGGATGGCTCCGAAGTTCTGATCGTCTTCTACTAATAGTATTTTTTTGTTTTCTTTTTCCATGCTTTTTTAATTTATCAGTGGCAATTTTATTGTAAACGTACTTCCTTTTCCTTTTTCACTTTCAACGAATATTTGACCGTTATGGTCTTCAATAATTCGTTTTACGTAGGCTAGTCCGAGACCATGCCCTTTAACGTTATGTATATCACCTGTGTGTTCACGGTAGAATTTTTCGAAAATTCTTTTTTGAGCCACCTTGCTCATTCCGGCACCTTGGTCTTTAATTTTAATTAAAATAAACTCGTTTATATTCTCCGTTAGTATATCAATAACGGGAGGATTTGGAGAATATTTTATGGCATTATCCAAAATATTAACAAATACATTTGTAAAATGAACATCGTTTAATAAAACTGATGTTCTATTCGCATTCAAATGTGTTGTAATTTTTCCTTCTCTATCATCAATAATTAAGCCAACATGTTCTACTGCTTCATCAATTATATCGTGAATATTGTTCTGCTCTTTATTTATTTCGAGTTCTTTTTTCTCTAATTTTGATATTCTGAGTACGTTTTCCACTTGCGCGTGCATGCGTTTGTTTTCGTCTCGAATCATTTGCAAATACTTGTACACTTTGTCTTTATCGTCAATTACTTTCGGATTCTTAATTGCATCTAAAGCTAAATTTATCGTTGCAATTGGCGTTTTAAATTCGTGCGTCATGTTATTGATAAAATCAGTTTTTATTTCCGAAATCTGACGTTGTCTAAACAATTGATTCAACGCATTGGCGTAAGCAATAATAATAATCAGCGTGAAAATGATAGAAAGTAATGTGATTCCCACAATTTCCTTGAACAAAAATTTTGTCTTTTGAGGAAAAGTAGTCAACAACTGAAACTTATTATTTCCTTCATTATCAATAAAAATAGGCACCGAATACGTTTCGTATTTGTTGTACTTAAAATGTTCTGATTTAATTTTTGTTGCTAATCCGTTGCTGTAAATATTGAATTCAAAAGGAGTATTGATTCCGTTTGCTTTCAACTCATTCAGCAACAATTTTTGCAATTGAGGTATTGAAACCCTGTCTTGTATCGGATAATTAGATACAATATCCTTATACTGAATTTCAAACCCAACTTTTTCTAAAATTTTCAAACTCCCAATCTTCTCAATTGTTATATCAGGAACTAATTTATTTTGAATTTTAGCGTTTTCAATCGTACTGTTATTATAAATCTCTGTTTTGCGCTTTGCAGTAAACGATTTTAGTTTAACCGAATCGCTGTTTTTATCAATGAACGTTGAAAAAATATCTTGATCTTCAGCCAAAATACTATTCGAATAAATGATGGTTTCATTTGTTTTAACATTTCGCTGATAGTATCTGTATTCAATTAAATCCTCTTTCTCAGGGTCTTTACCGATACTGTCTTTAACTTTTTGGTATTTGTCGTAAAACGTGTACTCTTCGTTCTTCTGAAGTTGCTGTGCGACTTTACTTAAGACCAACTTTACGTGAAACTGAAACTGCTCTTCGCTGTTTTCCTGCGACTTATTGAACCAATACACTTGTACCAGTATGATTCCAATAAGCGATAAACTCATTAAAAAAACTAAGAAGCGAAAAACAAACTTATTCATCACTACAAAATTAGAATTTTAACATATAAAGTGTTAAAGTATTAACCAAACATTAACATTGAGGAAAATTTTTAACTATTTTTCAATAAATTAATAATTTTATCTACTTGATTCTTAGTGTCTTCAAGTGTTATGTTGGTGATAACATGCTGACTTCTAACGATTCTGTCTTCGTCTGTCAGTTGGTTATTGATACGTTGGAGAATTTTTTCTCGCGTAGTAGCATCGCGTTTTATTACTCTTTCAATTCGGGTTTCAATTGGAGCCACGACCGATATAATTGCATCACAATCTTTATAGCTTCCGCTTTCAAATAATATCGCCGCTTCTTTAATTATAATGGGATAATTTTTATGTTGATCTAACCAGTTTTCAAAATGCTTTTTAACTGCTGGATGCACAATGGCATTGAGTTCTTTTAATTTATCTGGCTGATTAAAAACAATAGCTGCTAATTTTTCACGATCTAATTTATCATCAGTGACAATGTCATTTGAAAATGCTGCTTGGATTTTAGCAATTATATATGGAAATTCCATTACTTTTTTTGCTTCTACATCTGAAATATAAACAGGAATTCCGAGTGTTTGTATGTAATTAGCAACCGTCGTTTTTCCGCTGCCTATT
>JAZKGN010000064.1:0-7050 GCA_040385945.1 Bacteroidota bacterium | reverse complement strand
GTTTGCATTTCAGACGCCCTTGTTTTATTTATTACCAAGCGTATCCTGAAATGATTAAAGGAGCGATGCTATCCGATGCTATCGTAATATTATCAAGTTTGAATGTAATTGCCGGCGAATTAGACGCTTAATTAGTATGGAAAGATCACACATAAAACAAGAAATAAATATCACCGCTCCTTTGATGAATCGCATCAATGAGTTAATCAGTCATTATCCTGCAGACAAAAGAAAATCGGCGTTATTGCCAGTTTTACACGAAGTTCAGGATGCGCATGACAATTGGTTAAGCATTGAATTGCAAAACAAAGTGGCCGAGATTTTAGAAATACAACCTATTGAAGTGTATGAAGTAGTCACTTTTTACACCATGTACAACCAACGGCCAATTGGAAAATACATGTTTGAATTCTGCCAAACTTCTGCCTGTTGTTTAAATGGTGTAGAAAATTTAATGGATTATACATGTAATAAATTAGGTGTTAAAGTTGGTGAACCAACTGCAGACGGACTTTTTGAAGTGCGTGGGGTGGAATGTCTTGGGGCTTGTGGTTATGCACCAATGATGCAGTTGGGTGATTTCTTTCAGGAACATTTAACAGAAGCAAAAATCGACCAATTAATCACCGATTGCAAAGACGGAAAAATCACTTTACACGATAAATAATATCATGGGAAGAAAAATATTATTAGACAAAATAAACGTTCCAGGCATTAAAACCTACGAAGTATACCGCAAAGAAGGTGGTTATGCTTCGGTTGAAAAAGCCATTAAAAAAATGACTCCTGATGAAGTTGTCGAAGAAGTAAAAACTTCTGGATTACGCGGTCGTGGTGGTGCTGGATTTCCATGTGGAATGAAATGGAGTTTTATCGACAAGAAATCAGGAAAACCAAGACATTTGGTTTGTAATGCAGACGAATCAGAACCGGGAACTTTTAAGGACCGTTATCTGATGGAATACATTCCGCACTTGTTGATTGAAGGAATGATTACCTCAAGTTACGCTTTGGGAGCGAATTTATCTTACATCTACATTCGTGGTGAATACATGTGGGTGTACAAAATTTTAGAAAGAGCCATCGCCGAAGCAAAAGCTGCCGGTTGGTTGGGAAAAAATATATTAGGTTCGGGTTACGATTTGGAATTACATGTTCAAATTGGAGCTGGAGCATACATCTGTGGAGAAGAAACGGCTTTAATCGAAAGTTTGGAAGGAAAACGTGGAAATCCGAGAATAAAACCACCATTCCCAGCAGTTTCTGGACTTTGGGCGAATCCTACTGTAGTAAATAATGTTGAAACTATTGCTGCTGTGCCGTGGATTGTAAACAATTCGGGTGCTGATTATGCTGGAATTGGAATTGGAAGATCGACTGGAACGAAATTAATTTCAGCTTCTGGAAACATTAAAAATCAAGGCGTTTTCGAAATCGATTTGGGATTATCCGTATACGAATTTATGAATTCGGATGAATATTGTGGTGGAATGCAAACCGACCGACCTTTAAAAGCATTAGTGCCTGGAGGAAGTTCAGTGCCGATTTTACCAGCACATTTAATCTACAAAACTGCTGCAGGAGAAGACCGCTTAATGTCATACGAAAGTTTGTCAGATGGTGGATTCGCAACAGGATCTATGTTAGGTTCAGGCGGATTTATAGTTTACGATGACCGAGCATGTATCGTTCGAAACACATGGAATTTCTCACGATTTTATCACCATGAATCTTGCGGTCAATGTACGCCTTGCCGTGAAGGAACAGGTTGGTTAGAAAAAGTGTTATGGAGAATAGAAAACGGTCAAGGTCGCGAAGAAGACATCGAATTATTGTGGAGCATCCAAGCCAAAATTGAAGGAAATACGATTTGTCCTTTAGGTGATGCTGCTGCGTGGCCTGTGGCTGCAGCCATTCGTCACTTTAGAGACGAGTTCGAATACCACATCCGTTTCCCAGAAAAAATAAAAAATAGAGATCATTTTGTTAATGACCCTTTTGAGAAAGTAAAGCATTTAGTAGCAAAACAAACAGTATAATTATCATATATTGAAAAAGATAAATAATATAGAAATTACTAATTTCAAATCTATCAAACATTTAAAAATAAATGATTGTAATAGAATTAATGTGTTTATTGGAATGCCAAATGCAGGAAAAAGTAATACTTTGGAAGCATTAGGTGTTTTCGGAAAAATCACAGGTTATAATTCAGATGATATAAAACCTTTTATTAGATATAAAATTCCTTCTGAATTGTTTTTTGAAGAGAATATTTCAAAAAATATTGAAATTAAAATTAACGAAAAAACTTTAGAAATATTAGCTACTGAAAACTATAATAATTCGAAGAGAAATTATGAACATTTAGCAGAGGGATTAAAATATGATAATTCAGTTTTAAATAATCCTTGGAAACTTGATGAGGAATATTTATCGGAAATAAAAAAATATATATTTTCGGAACAGTTTTTTAGAAATAGTGAAAATAAACTTCATCTAGATTATCCGTTTGGAAGAAACTTAGTCCAAGTTATAGTATCAAATCCTGAATTAAGAAAAATAGTTAATAAGCTTTTTAAAGAAAATAATTTAAAGTTATTGATTGAAAAGAGTTCAAATGAATTAAAAATTTTTAAGGAATATCAAGATGGGACTGTTTTTACTCTCTCGTATGAATTGATAGCAGATACATTACAAAGATTAATTTTTTTCAAAGCTGCTGTAATGAGTAACGAAAATTCTGTCTTGTTATTTGAAGAACCAGAAGCTCATTGTTTTGAACCCTATATTTTAGAATTTACAAATAGTGTAAAATACGATAAAAATGACAATCAGTTTTTCATAGTAACTCACAGTGATTTTATTATCCAGGAATTTTTAAGAGACGAAGAAAGCAGAAAAAATACTAACATATATTTAGTAAATAATGTAAAGGGCGAGACCAAAGTGAAATTATTGAATAAAGATAAAAATGAAGATGTTTATGAATTAGGTATGAATGCTTTTTTCAATTTTGAAACATTATGGGAAAATAATTAGTATGAGTGTTGTCGGTGTAGAATGTAATGCGGATCGATACTTTTTTGGTAGATTGTTGAATGACAAAAACCAAATTAGAAAAGAAAAGAATGATAGTGGCGTAATTGATGGAATTGTAAAAAGGAGTGGTGATAGTTTTAGAATAGGAATTATTGATGTCGATAAAAACAAGAAAATTCCAGCTAATTTTAATGAAGTTTACAATGATGTTAACACTCAAATATTCAAACATAATATCAATTGTCAATTTTT
Organism: Bacteroidota bacterium; assembly: GCA_040385945.1. Taxonomy (GTDB): domain Bacteria; phylum Bacteroidota; class Bacteroidia; order Flavobacteriales; family Flavobacteriaceae; genus Flavobacterium. The sequence goes on along the minus strand of JAZKGN010000064.1, from coordinate 3,756 downwards.
AATATTAATTGGTCCAAGGCAATTTGAACATTGGATAAATGCTTTTTTAAGATTGAAAGATGGGAATATTGAAGATTTTGGTTTTGATAATTTCAATGATTTTATGGAACATTCAAAATCATTAAAACCTGAGAATGACCAAAGATTTAAAAATGTTATGGATTTTGTTTTTGATAATTTAAACGCGGACGAAAATCATATATTAAAATTAAAAAAACAGTTAGAATACATATTAGATAAGAAATATCAATTTAATATTGATGAATTTCACAATATATAAATAAGAATGAAAGTAACCATAGACGGTCAAGAAATAGAAGTAGCTCCAGGAACAACTATCCTGCAAGCGGCTCGTATGATTGGTGGAGAATCTGTTCCGCCAGCCATGTGTTATTATTCTAAACTAAAAGGAACTGGTGGAAAATGCCGTTGCTGTTTAGTTGACGTTACCAAAGGAAGCGAAGCCGATCCACGACCAATGCCAAAATTAATGGCATCATGTGTAACGGGTTGTCAAGACGGAATGGAAGTCGCAAGTAAATCTTCTGACCGAGTGAAAGAAGCGAGAAATGCGGTAACCGAATTTCTTTTAATCAATCACCCTTTAGATTGCCCAGTTTGTGATCAGGCGGGCGAATGTGATTTGCAAAATTTGAGTTTCGAACACGGAAAATTACAACAGCGTTTCATTGAAGAAAAAAGAGTTTTTGAACCAGAAGATATTGGTGATAAAATTCAATTGCACATGAACCGTTGCATTGTTTGTCAACGTTGTGTAGAAGTAGCCGATCAATTAACCGACGGTAGAGTTCACGGTGTTTTAAATCGTGGCGACCATTCGCAAATTTCGACTTGCGTTTCGGCAGCGATTGACAATGAGTTCTCTGGAAACATGATTGATGTTTGTCCGGTTGGTGCTTTGACGGATAAGACATTCCGATTCAAATCGAGAGTGTGGTTCAACAAACCATTCAACGCACACAGAGAATGTACGACTCCAGGTTGTTGCGGAAAAACAACGCTTTGGATGTTCGGAAACGAAATTCAACGTGTCACTGCTCGTAAAGACGAGTTCCATGAAGTAGAAGATTTTATCTGTAATACCTGTCGTTTTGACAAAAAAGAAGTGAGCGATTGGACGATTGAAGGACCGCGTAAATTCGAAAAAGAGTCGGTTATCAATCAAAATAATTACACACAAAAATTAGATAAGGTCATCATCGAAACCGAAAAAGGAATTTTAGATGGACGTGATGAAGACCGTAAGAAAATCAGTATGGCCGAAATAGATTACAATGAAAAAGTAGATGGCACACCACTAAATTCTAAGAAAAATGGATAGTGCTTTTATCATAGAAAAAAGTGTGATTATTGTAGTGGTTTTTGCTATTACAATGGTTATGGCGATGTATTCTACTTGGGCAGAACGTAAAGTCGCTGCTTATTTACAAGACCGTGTTGGTCCGAATCGTGCAGGTTGGGGAGGTTTATTACAACCACTTGCTGACGGTATGAAATTATTTGCCAAAGAAGAATTTTTTCCAAATACACCCAATAAATTTTTATTTGTAGTTGGTCCGGCGATTGCCATGAGCACCGCTTTAATGACCAGTGCAGTAATTCCGTGGGGCGATAAATTACACCTTTTCGGAAGAGACATTTACCTTCAAGCAACCGATATTGACGTGTCGTTATTGTACATTTTAGGCGTAGTTTCACTCGGAGTTTACGGCATCATGATTGGTGGTTGGGCTTCGAATAATAAGTTCTCGTTAATGGGAGCGGTTCGTGCGGCATCGCAAATGGTATCGTATGAAGTAGCGATGGGATTGTCATTAATCGCTTTGTTGATGATGACAGGAACGCTAAGTCTAAAAGAAATTTCTATACAACAAGCAGGTTGGCACTGGAATGTATTGTACCAACCGGTTTCGTTTTTAATCTTTTTAATCTGTGCTTTTGCGGAAACGAATCGTACGCCTTTCGATTTAGCAGAATGTGAAAGTGAACTAATTGGTGGTTATCACACCGAATATTCTTCCATGAAAATGGGATTCTATTTATTCGCTGAATATGCCAATATGTTCATATCATCAACAGTTTTAGCCGTATTGTTCTTTGGAGGATATAACTATCCTGGAATGAGTTGGGCTGTAGAAAACTGGGGCGTGAACATCGCCAATGTATTGGGAATTATCGTCTTGTTTACCAAAATATGTGGATTCATTTTCTTCTTCATGTGGATACGTTGGACGATTCCAAGATTTCGATACGATCAATTGATGAACTTAGGCTGGAAAGTATTAATTCCGCTATCGATCATCAATATTATAATAACAGGAATATGCATTTTAGCTTTTAATTAAAGAACAATGTCAGCACCCATTCAATCCATATCGCTTTCAGGCAGAAAAAAACAAGTTTCCAATAAGGAAATGACGTTTTTCGAACGCATGTACCTGATTGCCATCGTAAAAGGATTACTTATTACGATAAAACACTTTTTTAGAAAAAAAGCTACGATTCATTATCCAGAACAAACACGTGAATTTAGTCCGGTATACCGTGGACAACACATGTTAAAACGCGACGAACAAGGTCGTGAAAACTGCACCGCTTGTGGTTTGTGTGCGCTATCGTGTCCGGCAGAAGCCATCACCATGACAGCAGCCGAACGCAAAGCGGATGAAATGCATTTGTATCGTGAAGAAAAATATGCTTCAATTTATGAAATCAACATGTTGCGTTGCATTTTCTGTGGATTGTGTGAAGAAGCCTGTCCGAAAGATGCGATTTACTTAACCATTTCAAAAGAATTAGTGCCTTCAAGTTACACCCGTGAAGATTTTATTTTCGGAAAAGATAAATTAGTGATGCCGTTAGAAATGGCAATGAAAAATACACAATTAAAAAACGCTAACTAATGTCACCAGTACAGATTATATTTTACATTTTAGCTGCTATCACTTTGTCGACAGCGTTTTTGACAATTTACAGCAAAAATCCAATTCATAGTGCCATTTATTTGGTGGTATGTTTCTTTTCTATCGCCGGACATTACTTGTTATTTAACGCGCAGTTCTTAGCTGTTGTTCATATTATAGTGTATTCGGGTGCGATTATGATTCTGTTTTTATTCACCATCATGTTGATGAATTTGAACAAAGAAGATGAAGTCCATAAACCCAGAATTACACGACTCGGAGCCATTGTCGTGTTTTGTTTATTGAGCATTGTAATGATTGCTGTTTTCATCAATTCGAAAACCATCATGGGCGAATACGATATGACAGGCGAAGATTACCAATCGATTAAAAAACTCGGAAAAGTATTGCTTAACGAATACATGGTGCCATTCGAATTTGCATCGGTATTGTTATTGGTCGCGATGATTGGAACGGTATTATTGTCTAAAAAAGAAACCAAACAAAATGATTAATATTTTAAATGAAATAGGGATAGAAAACTACATTTTCCTTTCGGTACTGCTTTTTTGCATCGGAGTATTTGGCGTTTTGTACCGACGTAATGCCATTATCGTATTTATGTCAATTGAAATTATGTTGAATGCGGTGAACTTATTGTTTGTAGCGTTTTCAACCTATCATCAAGATGCCGAAGGACAAGTATTTGTGTTTTTCTCAATGGCAGTGGCTGCGGCAGAAGTAGCTGTAGGTTTGGCCATTTTGGTTTCGGTTTTCAGAAACATCGGCTCGATTGATATCGCTAATTTAAAAAACTTAAAAGGATAATCCC
>JAZKGN010000063.1:0-6394 GCA_040385945.1 Bacteroidota bacterium | reverse complement strand
CCCCGACCCCCTCGGTGTAAACGAGGTGCTCTGAACCAGCTGAGCTAATCGCCCGATTAGTGCTTGATTGCGAGTGCAAATATAGTACTCTTTTTTATATCTGCAAACATATCGCAAAAAAAATCACAAAATTTCTGCAACAACAAAGGTGCTTCCGCCGATATAGATAAAGTCATTTTTGGTGGCGTTTTCCAATGCTGCTTGGTAAGCTTTTGAAACAGAATTAAATACTGTGCCGTTTAAATTATAATGCAGTGCTTCCTTTTGTAAAATTACTGCGTCTAAACCACGCGGAATATCAGGTTTGCAGAAATAATAAATCGCTTCTTTTGGAAATAAAGGTAAGATTTCACTTAAATCTTTGTCGTTTACGACGCCCAAAACAATATGCAAATGGTCAAAAGTTTCGTTTTGTACTTGCTGCATTACTATTTTTAATCCGTGGGAATTATGCGCCGTATCGCAAATTACCTTCGGATGTTGCTGCAATTGTTGCCATCTGCCTTGTAATCCAGTGTTTTTAATTACATTCAAAAAACCTTTTTTGATGTCGGTTTCTGTGACATTAAATTTGTTTTGACTGTTCAAAACAGCAAGTGTTTGTTGCGCTGTTTTTTTATTGTGAAGTTGGTAATCGCCCAACAAAACAGAAGGATGCGTTTCGTTAATGATGTCAGAAGCAAAATAAATAGCAGCTTCCATTTCGTTAGCTTTAGCTAAAAAAACAGCTTTGGTTTCTGTTGTATATTCTCCAATGACAACTGGAACATGTTTTTTTATTATGCCTGCTTTTTCTCCGGCAATGGCTTCCAATGTAGTGCCTAGAAATTGTGTGTGATCCAATCCAATATTAGTAATCACTGAAACCAAAGGCGTTATAATATTAGTCGAATCCAATCGGCCACCCAAGCCCACTTCAATAATATTGATGTCGGTTTTTTGACTAGCAAAATACTCCAATGCCAATCCGACCGTCATTTCAAAAAAGCTCAATTCATGGGTTTCAAAAAACGATTTGTGTTGGGCTACAAAGTCACAAACGAAGGTTTCTGAAATGTCTTCTCCGTTAACTTTTATACGTTCTCTAAAGTCTTTTAAATGTGGCGAAGTATACAAACCTACTTTATAACCTGCTTCTTGTAAAACCGATGCCAATAAGTGTGAAGTCGAACCTTTTCCATTGGTTCCCGCAACGTGAATGTAGTTGAGTTTTTTTTCGGGATTACCCAAATAATTCGCAAGTAAAAGCGTGTTGGTAAGGTCTTTTTTATAAGCCGAAGCGCCTTGATGTTGGTATACAGGAAGTTGATTGAATAGCCAATGTAAGGTCGCTTGATAGTTCATTACTTTTTGATAAAATATTCTTAATGCAAAATATTTTCCACTTTTTTTAGTTTATTATTGTATACTAAAATTCTTTACTGCAAATTTGGAATTATTTTTTATAATTTAAACACACAAACACAATTTATATGGTTAACTTTTTTCTTCAAGTCCAAAATGATACAATTGCTCAAGCCGCTGGAGCCGTTATTGAAGGTACAGTAAAAACAAACGAAATTTCAGTATTAGAGTTTATTATAAAAGGAGGTTTTTTCCTTATTCCAATTGCGCTATTGCTTTTTTATACTTTTTATTTGATTTTCGAACGATGGATATTCATCCACAAAAGAGGTGTTATTAATCCGAATTTAATTCGCGATATACGTGACAACTTAAATTCAGGTAATATCGATTTAGCCGTATCTACTGCCGAAAGAGACAGTTCGGCTTCGGGTTATATTTTGAAAGAAGGAATTCTAAGTATTGGAAGACCTATTTCCGAAATCGAATCGATCATGGAACGTGCTGCCAACATTGAAGTAGGAGGCATGGAGCGAAAACTAGGACAATTGGGTTTGATTGCCGGTATTGCACCTACTTTCGGATTTATCGGAACGATTTCTGGAGTAATTAAAATTTTCTACAGCATTTCACAAACCGAAGACATTAGTATCGGAAATATTTCTGGAGGTTTGTACGAAAAAATGATCAGTTCAGGAGCTGGTTTGGTAGTCGGAATCATCGCTTACGCTGCTTATCACTTGTTCAACGGAAAAATTGACACCTTTGCCCTCGGAATGCAAAAACAAGTATTAGATTTTGTTAATATAATTCAACGACCAAATGGTAAAACGAAATAAACGATTCCACGCCGAAGTTGCGACTTCGTCCTTAAGTGATATTATGTTCTTTTTGCTGTTGTTTTTCTTAATCATATCAACATTAGCCAATCCGAACGTAATCAAAATGACGTTACCAAAATCCCAAAACAATGAGAAAACGAAGAACCAGCAAATCTCATTGTCGGTAACAGAAGACAAACGATTTTATATCGACAAACAAGAAGTGCCTTTCGATCAACTTGAAACTGCTTTAATGGCGCAAATGGGAGACGCCAAAGACCAAACGGTTGTTGTTAGAATTCCGTTTAATTTGCAAGTGCAAGATTTGGTCGATGTGTTGCAAATCGGAGTAAAAAACAAATTGAAATTTGTGATTGCCACCAACGCATCAAAATAGATTAGAAGCAACAGGCTTGGGCTGTCATTGCGAGGAACGAAGCAATCTTTTGTTATTTGAAGCGAATAGCTTGGGCTTTTTTGTCATCCATTTTCCTGCTGTTCGTTACAATAAAAAATGCCCCGAAACAATCGGGGCATTTTTTATTTTCGCTGCCATCAGGGCTATTTTATGAATGGTATTGACTACTTGCCTAATCCTTCAAACTGAAGTTGTATTTAATCGTTCCAACCTGCTTTTCAGCTCCGTCGGGACTTGGTTCCCATTTCGTTTTCATCGCTGCAATTCGCGCTTGGGATGCCAAACAGTTTGCTGTATTAGTTGTTCCTCTCGCACCCGGTTTTGCTTCTACGACATTTCCGTTTTTATCTACCGTGATTTGAACTACAACCCAGCCTTCCTCATTACAATTGTATGCTGGAGCTGGTTTGGTCAATGCTTTTCTGTTTCCTAACGAATAACCAGAACCGTTACCTAAACCGTTTCCACTTCCGTTACCGCCACCAGATCCTGAGCCACTTCCGGCTCCTGTTCCGGTGCCATTGCCCGTTCCGGTTCCTCCGCCAGTTCCTCCGCCAGAACCGCCATTACCGTAATACCCGTTTGAGTTTTTATCGCCATTGGTTTTTCCTTTGTTGCCACTGGCTTTGTCATCGCCATCGCCACCTTTGTTTTTACCGTTTAAAATGTTGGCTAATGCATCGTTGGCGTTATTATTTACCTTTGGTTTGACAACTTCAGGTTTGACTTCGGGTTTGATTTTAACAGGTGTTTTGAGTTTTTCTTTTTTCGGAATCACAACATCAGTTGCGTCTACTTCGTTATCTTGTGAAAGAATTGCATCTTCAGGAGTATCTGGAGTTGGAACCGGTTTCGCCTGACTTTTTACATCCAAAACTTCACTTTTATAATCGGCTCCCGAACCCACATCACTATCACCAAAATTGATGGTAACGCCACCGCCACCGCCACCGCCTGCGAGCATTGCAAGCTCAGCATCGGAAGGAGGCCAAAAACGAATGAAAAATAAAATCAATAGCAACACTGCATAAATGCAAGTGGCTATAAGAAACGATTTTCTTTTTTCTGAAGGTGAAGTAGTTTCCATACTGACAGTTTTATAATTGTAAAAACGATGAAAAATAGTAAAAATTGTAGTAAAACAATCTCTTGCTATGTCAAATTTAACATTTAAGTCAATTGTTTCAAAGCAATTTCAAAAGCTGTCGCACTAATATTGGTCTTCGATGCATTCAAATTATGTGCTTTTTGAATGGCTTTTTTTATCGTTTCAGAAGTATCAAAAAAGATAGCTTCGTCTGTCATTTGCACTTTCTTTTCCATAAAATAAGCAAACACACGTGCCATTCCGCAATTCGAAATAAAATCGGGAATCAAGCTTACTTTGCTGTCGGTTTCTTCCATAATCGAACCAAAGAAAATTTCTTTATCGGCAAAAGGCACATTGGCACCACACGAAATAACTTCTAAACCAGAGGCAATCATGTTGTCAATTTGGTCTTTTGTCACCAATCGAGAAGCAGCGCATGGTGTAAATATTTGAGCACCTATCGTCCAAACTTTTTGATTGATTTCTTCAAACGGAATCATGTTTTGGGCAACCAATTTATTACCGTCTTTATTCAGAAATAAATTTTTAATTTCTTCAAAAGTGAATCCGTCTTCGTTTATAATTCCACCGTCTCTATCAATAATTCCGATGATTTTCACACCCATTTCAGCCAAATAAAAAGCGGCTGCCGAACCCACATTTCCAAATCCTTGAACAACTGCTTTTTTACCAGCAAGTGTTCCTCCGTATATATCATAATAATGATGCACTGCTTCGGCAACGCCATAACCGGTAATCATATCGGCTACGGTGTATTTTCGGTTCACGTCTGGCGAGAATTTAGTGTTTTCAATTACTTTAATCACACCTTGACGCAATTGACCAATGCGGTTGATTTTGTCGGCTTCAGTGGGTTTAAAATGCCCATTAAAAACACCTTCTTGTGGATGCCAAACGCCACATTCTTCGGTAATCGGAATCACTTCGTGAATTTCATCCACATTCAAATCGCCTCCGGTTCCGTAATAGCTTTTTAACAGCGGAGAAACGGCTTTGTACCAACGTTGCAATACTTCTTTTTTACGAGGATCATTTGGGTCAAAATTGATACCCGATTTGGCGCCGCCAATTGCTGGTCCAGAAACGGAGAATTTGACTTCCATAGTTTTAGCTAACGAAAGTACTTCGTTCATGTCTAATCCTTTTCTCATACGAGTTCCACCACCAGCCGCACCGCCTCGAAGTGAATTAATTACAGTCCAACCTTCGGCTTCTGTCTCAGGGTCTTTCCAATTAAATATAATTTCGGGTTCTTTATTTTCGAATTTTTTAAGTAGTTCTTTCATTTTTTGAATCTGATTTTTTCAGATGTTTTTTAGTTAGTTTGTGTTGCAAAGATACTCTTTTACATGAAAATTTTTGTAAAAAATAATTGGTTTTGTCTTGATTTTTTACCCTAAAAATTTTTGGAAAAAGGTCAAATAGTAAAAACTATCTTGGAATCAATAGGTTGCTATTTATTACTTATTTGTAAGATTTTCAAAAAATAATTTTCAATTTTATTCTAGCAGTGAACATATTAAGATATATTCCTTAACTTTGTTCATCGATAAAGTGTAAAAACTTTTGATTTTTGTAAGTGAAAACATATAAAATAAAAAATAATATGCTTTTTAACTTACTTTTTTGCATTTAATCGGTTTTTTTGTAAGATTGTTTTAATAATTATTTTATGTTTGAACCTTAATTAAATCTGCAATCAAATATATTACGTATTGATTGGTAAGTATTAATTTATTGTTGGGTTCAGCAATAAAAAAAATGAATATCGCATCGCATACAAGTCCCGAATTTATAAATCTTAAAATGACTTTTTTATGGAATTAAAATTACGCAATGCTCTCAATTTTTCAATGATTAGTAGGTCAAGAGGTTTTTTAGCCTCTTTATTTGTGGTACTATTTATGGTCATTGGAAGTCAAGTTAATGCTCAAACAATTGCAGTCACTGGAGTAGCAACAACACCGGTTTGTGCAGGAAGCACAGTTACAGTAACATTCACAGCAACGAGTGGCAATCCTGCTGGTTCGCGATTTACTAATGCTACTAGCTTTACTGCGTATTTAAGTGCTGTAGGAGGAGGTGCGCCTTATTCCTCAATTGCGACTTTTACTAATGCAACTTTACCAGCTACTGGAGTTAACGGTGCAGTGTACACAGGACTAACACAAGTCGTTACTATTCCAAGTGGTACAGCAGCTGGAGCTGTGTATAAAATTTCAATAGGTTCTACGTCACCAACATTTAATGGTAGTGCTGGAGCTGGACAATCGGCTTCTTTTACCGTAAACGTGAGCCCAACTGGAGGATCTGTTGCAGGTAGTGCTACAGTTTGTTCAGGTGGATCTAATTCTACAACTTTAACTTTAAGTGGACATAGTGGATCTGTTACCAGATGGGAATCTTCTAATGTAAGTGATTTTTCTTCTGGAGTTTCGACAATTACAAATACTACTACTTCTCATACAGCAACCAATTTAACTTCAACAACTTATTTTAGAGCCGTTTTAACTAATGGAACTTGTACAACGCCTAGTGCGTCAGCTACAGTAACAGTTAACGCACAACCAACAGCAGGAACATTAACACCAACTCCAGCCGCAGGTGCCGTTTGTAGTGGTGCATCCGTATCAGCAACTGCCACCGCAGGAACAGGAGGAACAGGAACTATAGTTGATGAATTGGAAGTTAGTCTAAGTG
>JAZKGN010000062.1:0-2291 GCA_040385945.1 Bacteroidota bacterium | reverse complement strand
TAAAAGTGAGTGTTACAGGAACTGGGAATTTAAAATTGTTTACACTTCCAAAACCTATCGTGCCACCAGCATTAGAAATGTACGATCCAGAACACAATGAGAATGTATCGACTCCACTTTCGGGAATGACAGGAAGTATTTCGGATAAGTATACTATAATTCCGCAATACAAAGGAAATTATGCGATAAAACCAATGCAATTCACCTATTTTGATTTGGGTTCTTCGCGCTATAAAACCATCACATCCTCTGAAATTAGAATCGATGTTCTTGACGGACCTGGAGTTGCAAGTGCCAATCCGTCTCCAAAAGGAAACACAAAAGTGGCTGTTTCAGCTAGTAAAGCTTTTGCGTACATCAAGCAAAAAACGAGTTTAGCAGCAACAGAATCAAATGATTTCTTGGGCTCTGGATTGTTTTATTCGTTGGTATTTTTACCGTTTTTAGCAATTCCTTTATTGGTCTTGGTGAGACGGAAAAAAGAAGCTATTGACGGCGATGTGGTAGGCAATAAAATAAAAAAATCAAATGCGTTGGCGAAGAAATATTTATCAGAAGCCAAAAAACACATCAACAACAAAGAGCCATTTTATATTGCGTTGGAGAAAGCGATGCACAACTTTTTGAAAGCCAAATTGCACATCGAAACTTCGGAAATGAGTAAAGATAAAATCACCGAAATTTTGCTTTCAAGAAAAGCCAATCCAGTTACTGTATCCGAATTTATTAGCTTGACCGAAAGTTGTGAATTGGCACGATACGCGCCGTCTACAAGCAGCATTATTCATCAAGATTATGAAAAAGCTGTGGACATTATTTCGAGTCTGGAAAAACAAATCGCTTAGTCATGAAAAAAACACTCTATATATTTCTATTGATTTCTCAAGTGTTTTGGGCACAAAACGCGTTCGAAAAAGGAAATCAATACTACCAAAAAGAAAACTACCAAGAAGCCATCACCAGTTATGAAAGCGTGTTAGCTTCTGGAAAGCAATCGGCTGAGGTGTACTTCAACCTCGGAAACAGCTATTACAAATTGCATAAAATTGCACCAGCGGTTTACAATTACGAAAAAGCATTACAGCTCGATCCAAATGACAATGAGATTCAAACCAATCTCGATTTTGCCCGAAAAATGGCCATCGACGACATCAAAGTAATCCCGAAAGTGGGTTTCAAAAAAATAATAGCCGATTTCACGTCTCGTTATCATTACGACACATGGGCGTGGGCGACAGTAGTTTTTGCCTTTGTATTTTTTCTGTTTTTTGTGGGTTATTATTATTCGGGAACGGCATTTAAAAAACGGATATTTTTTGCTGGAATGTTTCTTATTTTGGTCGGAATTGCAATGACGGTTTTTGCTGCTATTTTCGAAAAAAACCGATTGATGAATGAAAAACCTGCGATTGTTTTTGCCGATACGGTTTCGGTAAAAAGCGAACCAAAAGTAGCAAGTCCAGAGACTTTTCTACTTCACGAAGGAACCAAAGTGTACGTTTTGGAAAGCATCGCCAATTGGAAAAAAATTCAATTAACAGATGAAACAACAGGTTGGATTGATAGTGAAAGTATTAAGGAATTGAATTAACTGTCTTTTTTCAAATCTTCAAACCAATTTTTCAAAACTGGAAAAAATAGTTCAGAAGTCTTCAAAATCGGATTAAAAAAGAATGATTTCTCTTGTGTTTCTTTAGAAATTAAAGCATTGTCAAAATTCACTTTCTGAAACAAACTCAATACAATTCCGAGTACTAACACACTTCGTAAAGCGCCAAGAAATCCGCCACCTAATGTATTCAACCAACCCATAAACAAGGTGCTTGCAATTTTTGAAAAGACTTTGGCTAATAAGTGAATTCCAATAATAACCAAAACTAAAGTCACTACAAAAGCAACTACTTTTACTGTTTTGGAAGTCCCATCGACAATAACAGTTGCAACTAAGTAAGAGAATTTTACCGCGATATAAATTCCGATAAAGAAAGAAATCAACGAAGCCAATTCGACAAAAAGTCCGTTTCGCAAACCACGAAAAACTCCATATGCCAAAAAAACTGCGAGAACAATATCGAGAAAACTCATTTTAAAAGAATAAGCAGCAAAGATAAAAGAATAAAGAGTATAGATAATAGAGAAAAGACACGAATGTCTATATTTGCAAATCAGTAAACCACAAGATGAATAGTCTATTTCATCTATTTTCTAAACAACAATGTCAAGAGATATTCAACTAAAAGAACGCTGGGACAAAGTCGTAGAACTCCTTTCCAATCAATTTGCCGATGGAG
>JAZKGN010000061.1:0-6927 GCA_040385945.1 Bacteroidota bacterium | reverse complement strand
TCGGTATAAATCGTGACGTTTTTAATGTATCGTGTTTTCTTGTAGGAGGAAAGATAGGGAAAGTACTTCACGTCTATTCTCGGGCCGTTATCAAATGCCTGACAAATAGTGTTGTTAGTTTTGCCGATTTCAATTTGTTTGGTTCCTAAACTTTTTGAAATTACTACCTCATCCAATTGGATGTCGGTTGGATGTAATTTTACCTCAACAACATCTTTAATTTTGACTGTTTTCTTTTCAAATCCCAGTGCAGAAAAAATGATTTTTTTACTGTTTTCGTTGGTGTTAATGGTAAACGTTCCGTCTTCTTCTGAAGTGGTTCCTATGTTTTGATTTTCTGACCAAATACTAACAAACGGAATCGGTTTGCCCGAAATACTGTCTTTAACAACGCCTTTTATTTGGGCGGAAAGCGAGAAAGTAAATAAACAAAATAGTAGACTTGTTTTCATTAATTGGTTAGCTTTAAACTCATTGCCAATTCAATATATTTATTAAAATATTCTCTTTGACCTTCATAATTATGTGGATTTCTGTTCTTTGTTTTTCTCCAATTTTGGTTATAAATCCATAAATTTTTTTCTTCACAAGGCAATGCCCCTATTGATGGTGTGTAATACGTATGTTTCTTTTTGTTTTTATCATACATGTAATATTCGTTTTCTTTTACCATTAATAATTCAATAACGACAAAAACGCCTTCTTCAGCTATTTTTAATTTGTATTTTGAAACGTCAAATTCTGATTTTTTGTTGCCTCTTTTGACTTTAAAAATTAAATTTTCATTAATTAAGTCGCTTCCTGGATTGCCTTCTGCATCTGGAGATAAAAGTCGGATTTTTACTAAGGCATTCTTCTTTTGAGAACGTGTACTTATAGTAATACTTTTCAAAAAAGGAGTTTGTTTTATTGTATCATTATAAGTGAAAAATTTGGCTAAAAAATATTGCTCTTTTCCTAATCCATAATAAAAATGAACTTTGTCCTTGTCAAATTTGGCTAACTCATTTTCAATTGTAGCCAATGATTTTTCAATACTAACTTCTTGCAGTTTTATTGTAGAAAGTTTCATTACAACACGCTCGGCATTGGAAGAATTAATTTTTTTTGTTTCAAATCCAACAGAAGAAAAAATAAGTATTTTGCTTTCGTTTGAAGCAGTCATTTCGAACTTTCCATTTTCATCAGATGAAGTACTCATGGTTTCATCATCGTCTAAAATATTTACATACGGAATTGGCTTGTCGTTTTCATCAACAACAACGCCTTTGATTTGAGCAGAAAGTGATAGAGAAATAAAAAACAATAAGGAAGCAACTCGTCGTACTGTTTTCTTTGTTTTATTTTCTATCATCTATTCTCTTTTTAATACATCAGCGATAGTTCTGTCGTTTGAAAGTCGTGGTAATTTATTTTGTCCACCCAATTTCCCTATCGATTTCATGTAATCTTGAAAACCATTTTTTGCCACTTTTGTGATTTTTAGCGTTTGCAATACTTTTCCAACAATCAAATCATCGTAATACACGTTTTGTTGGCGCATGGCATTGTCAATCTGTAACGCAAAATCTTTTAAATTATTGGGTTCGTTTTCAAATTCAATACACCATTCATGATATGGCAATCCTGTAATGGGAGCAATTTGTGGTGCAACAGTAAATTCATTCACGCGAATCGTGCTGTTTTCCATGGCTTCTTTAAGTGCGCACTCGACTTCTTTGCCAATTACATGTTCACCAAAAGCAGAAATATAATGTTTGATTCTACCCGAAACAATTAAGCGATGCGGTTTCAAACTGGTAAACTGTATGGTGTCGCCAATGTTGTAGGCCCAAAGTCCAGCGTTGGTAGAAATAATCAAGACATAATTCACGCCCAATTCAACTTCGCCTATTGTATATCGTCTTGGATTTTCTGTAAAAAATTCGTCGCTTTTCACAAATTCATAAAAAATACCAGAGTTCAAAAGCAGCAACATGCCTTTTTCTTTTTGGGAATCTTGATAGGCGAAAAAACCTTCTGAAGCTGGAAACAATTCGATAGAATCGACTTTTCTTCCTATAAGATTTTCAAATTTAGCGCGATACGGTTCGAAATTCACGCCACCATAAATAAACAAATTGAAATTTTTAAACAATTCACCAACAGGTTTATTGGCTTTTTGTTGCAATTTTTCAAAATACATTTGCACCCACGACGGAATGCCCGAGATGATTGCCATGTCTTGATTAAACGTTTCTTCTACAATGGCATCTACTTTCGTTTCCCAATCGTCAATGCAATTGGTTTTCCAAGAAGGCATGCGGTTTTTTTGGAGGTATTTCGGAACAAAATGCGCTACGATTCCGGAAAGCCTTCCGAGTTTGATGCCGTTTTTTTCTTCTAAAATCGGACTTCCTTGTAAAAAAATCATTTTCCCATCTACAAAATCGGCTTTACCTGTTTCGTGAATGTAGCTCAAAATGGCATTTCGAGCGGCTTTGATATGAGATGGCATCGATTGTTTGGTAAGCGGAATGTATTTGGCGCCCGAAGTCGTTCCGGAAGTTTTGGCAAAATAAAGTGGTTTTCCTTTCCACAAAATGTTTGCTTCGCCTTTTACCACTTTGTCAACATACGGTCGTAATTCTTCGTAATCGCGAATCGGAACGTGTTGGGCAAAATCGTCAAAAGATGTAATTTTAGAAAAATGGTGGTCGTTTCCAAACTGCGTGTTTTCCGCTTGACGGAGCAACTTACGCAAAACCTTTTGCTGCGTGGCAACAGGATTACGCAGCCATTTTTGTGTTTTTTTATGGATTCGTTTAGCTAAAATTTTGGCCGCAACCGATTTTACAGACATGCTATTTTGGGTTCTTTGTTGGTTTGGTTTTGCTTTCTTCTTTGATGCGTTTTTCTTCAGCTTCCACTTGTTTGCGAAGTTGCACTTCTTCTTTTGAAGCTTCTATTTCTTCGGGTTTTATCACTTCAACATCGGAAGCTAGAATAGAATCTTTGTTTACTTTTTCGTATTCCAATTCGCCGTTCAATACTTTTATAATGGCTTGTTGGTAGGCTTCGTTTTGTTTTAATGCTTTGGATAGCGAATCGGATTTTAGTGCTAATTCGGTCGCTTCTTTTCTCAATTTAGTGGAAGCATATCCCGGAATATATTCGCGAAGTGGTGTAAAAGCAATGATAAAAGTCGTCACAAAAATGATTGAAATAGTACCAATTGTTGCGACAACAAATACGTTCATTAAAGTAAGACGCAACGAAAAAATTTCTTCAAAAGTGTCTTCATTCAAAATTACCAAACGGTTTTTTGTGAATAATTTTTTCTTTAATAATTGCCTTTTTTGTCGTTTTTGAGACATGATTGTTGATTATACTACAAATATAGAAAAATATGTTTTGCATCCCATTTTATCTATAGGTAACGAAGTTTAACTATAAATTTTTGTTAGAAAATCAAATCAAATCTATTTTCTTTTTACCTTTGTGCTTTATTTTAATAATATTGGCGGAAGCTTAAAAATTATACATCATGGGAAAAATGGGACCAACCGAATGGATCGTAATATTAATAGTTGTTTTATTACTTTTTGGAGGTAAAAAAATTCCGGAACTAATGAAAGGATTAGGATCTGGAGTGAAAGAATTTAAAGATGCTTCGAAAGGAGATCAGCCTGCCGATTCTAAAAAAGAGGAAACTAAAGAATAAATTATATATTTTTCTAAAGTTAAAATCCCAAATTCCAGTTTATAAATTGGTGTTTGGGATTTTTATTTATAGTACCATCGTCAACTGAATTCGTTTTCGTTCTTCATCCACTTCAACCACTTTTACTTGAACGTGTTGGTGTAATTTTACTACTTCATTTACATCCGACACAAATCCGGCTTTGAGTTGGGAAATGTGAACCAAGCCACTTTCTTTGATTCCGATATCAACAAAACAACCAAATGCTGTAATGTTGTTGACAATTCCGGGTAAAATCATGCCCGATTTTACATTTTTAATTGACGTTACATTCGGATCAAACTCGAAAACTTTGGCAGCTTTTCTTGGATCGAGTCCTGGTTTTTGCAATTCTTTTGCAATGTCTTTTAAGGTTAAGATTCCGATTTCTGGTGTAATGAATTCTTCTAATTTTAATTGACTTATTTTTTCCTTGTTGGCGATTAACTCTGGGACAGAAATTTTTAAGGTTTTTGCCATTTTTTCAACGATTGGATAAGCTTCAGGATGTACTGCTGAATTATCCAATGGGTTTTTTCCGTTGTGAATACGAACAAAAGCTGCAGCTTGTTGGTAGGCTTTTTCTCCTAATCGTGGGACTTTTTTAATTTGTTTCCGATCTTCAAACGGGCCGTTTTCGGAACGATAGGCAACGATATTTTCGGCCATTTTTTCGCCAATTCCAGAAACATAACTCAATAACGATTTACTTGCTGTGTTGATGTTGATGCCAACCGAATTTACGCAACGAACAACAACCGTATCCAACTCTTCTTTTAATTTGGTTTGGTCTACATCGTGTTGGTATTGTCCAACGCCAATCGATTTTGGGTCGATTTTTACCAATTCGGCTAACGGATCGGCTAATCGTCTTCCGATAGAAACCGAACCCCTTACCGTCACATCAAAATTCGGAAATTCGTCGCGCGCGATTTTAGATGCCGAATACACGGAAGCTCCAGCTTCTGAAACCACAAAAACCTGAATGGGCTTATCAAAAGCTATTTTTTTAATAAAGAATTCTGTTTCGCGCGAAGCGGTTCCGTTACCAATAGAAATGGCTTCAATGTTGTAGGCGTTGACCATCGATCGGATTTTTTTCATCGCCATGGCATCTTCTTTTTGAGGTGCGTGCGGATAAATCGTCTCATTATATAATAGGTCGCCTTTTTCATCCAAACAAACCACTTTGCAACCACTTCTGAATCCGGGATCAATCGCTAAAATGCGTTTTTCACCCAATGGTGGCGCTAATAAAAGCTGACCCAGATTAGTGGCAAAAACATCAATCGCTTTGATGTCGGCTTTGGTTTTAGCTTCTTGTAGAATTTCGTTTGATATCGCTGGTTCGAGCAATCGTTTGTAACTGTCTTTTATGGCTAATTCTAAATGTGGTTTGGCTTCTGAACGGTTGTTTTTTATGACATTTTCTTCAATAAAATCTAATGCTTCTTCTTTCTCAATTTCTAGATTTAGTTTTACAAATCCTTCGGCTTCGGCGCGCAACATCGCTAATAATCTATGAGAAGGTGTTTTTGAAATCGATTCTGACCAGTCGAAATATTGGGTGAATTTTTGAGCGTTTTCGTCTTCTGTTTTTCCCTTTGCTACCTTTGTGGAAATGATACCGTTGCGTTGAAATAATCGACGAAGATTTTTTCGAACGTATATATTTTCGTTGATCCATTCGGCAATAATGTCTCGAGCGCCTTGTAACGCTTCGTCTTCATTACCGACGTTTTTATTCAAATAATTGGACGCAATAAAATCAATGGCATCATTTCCTTGTGCCATAATGATTTTTGCCAACGGTTCGAGACCTTTTTCACGAGCGACATCGGCGCGTGTTTTTTTCTTCTTTTTATATGGAAGGTACAAATCTTCAATTTCTTGTAAATCGAAACTGTTTTGGATTTTTTTAGCCAATTCTGGCGAGAGTTGTTCTTGTTCTTGAATGGATTTTAAAACGCTTTCTTTTCGCTTTACAATTTCATCATACTGTTTAGAAAGTTTGGCGATTTGCTCGATAATTACTTCATCTAAATTTCCGGTTTGGTCTTTTCGGTAACGGGAAATGAAAGGAATCGTGCAATCTTCCGAAAGCAATTTTAAGGTTGCTTCAATGCTTTTTGGCGAAGTGTTGACTTGGCTTTGAATGAACTGAATGTTGGTCATTAGATGTAAGAAGGAGTAATTAGCAAGAAATTTTATCGACGCGATTGGCGTGACGTCCGCCTTCAAAATTGGTGTTTAAAAAAGTATCGACCATTTCGATGGCTTGATGAATGGAAGTAAAACGTGCTGGAATACTTATAATATTAGCATTATTATGTTGACGAGCCAACGCTGCGATTTCTTTTGTCCAGCACAATGCAGCGCGAATACCTTGGTGTTTGTTGGCTGTCATGGCGATTCCGTTTCCGGAGCCACAAATTACAATTCCGAAATCGGCTTTTTTAGTTTCTACATCAACCGCAACTGGATGTCCAAAATCGGGATAATCAACACTGTCAAACGTATTTGTTCCGTGATTGATAATTTCATATCCTTTTGCTTCTAAAAAAGCAACAATTGCTAATTTGTAATCCGGTCCAGCGTGATCGTTTCCTATAGAGATTTTCATGGTAGTTGTGTTTTTTTTCCGCTTCGCTACAAAAAATTCAGCTGTGCGCCTCGGGTGATTTTTCTAGCTACAAATTTATACAATCTATTGGTTATATCAATTTGATTTTACTACTAATATAATACGCTGATTGTTAGTCTATAAAAGAAAACCGATTTTACATTTAGTTTACAATTAGTTGTAAATCAGTATGTTTTATGTAAGTTAAATGTTAAAATTTTAGAATGTTAATAGTATTTCTTAATTCGTTGATATTCAGTTAACCTTAAATTAACATAGAGTGTTAACAACTTTAGATAGCTTTTTAGAACTATTTCTTGTTTGTAAATAAATAAATTGTAATCAAAAATTGGTATTAGAAATCCTAATTTAGTTTGCTTAATTTTTAGAAAAGTTATCACTAAAAAATTTTAGTTTTTCAACATTTTTAAAATTAGAAGTTGTTTACAAAAACGATTGCTTTTTAGTTGTCAACAACTGTTAACTAAATCTTAAAAATACTTCAAAATGAAAGATTTAGTATCTTATATGTATGTTGATAAATTGGTATAAAAAGAAATAACTTCTAAATGTTGCTTTTATA
>JAZKGN010000060.1:0-11640 GCA_040385945.1 Bacteroidota bacterium | reverse complement strand
AGAACCTTATTATATAGACAAACTTACCGAATACATTGAACAAAATGTACTGCAGGAACATGAACGCGATTTTAATCAAACCATTTTGTACGGACGTGATGTTACCGTTGATGATATTGTTTCCAACGCCAAGCGCTACCCCATGATGGCAGAACGACAAGTGGTTATTGTAAGAGAAGCGCAAGATTTGTCAAGAACCATAGAACAACTGGAAAGTTATGCTCAAAATCCACAGCCAACAACCGTTTTGGTAGTTGCCTACAAATACAAAACTTTAGACAAAAGAAAAAAACTAGTCAAATTGTTAGACAAACACGGCGTAGTGTATGAAAGCAAAAAGTTATATGAGAATCAAGTTGGCGAATGGTTGAAGAGGGTTTTACAAGGAAAAAAACTAAGTATCGAACCAAAAGCAGCAGCCATGTTTGTCGATTTTTTAGGCACAGATTTGAGTAAAATTGCCAATGAAATTAATAAACTCGCCATTATTTTACCAGAAGGAGGTGCTATTACTCCAGCCATTATAGAAGAGAATATTGGTTTCAGCAAAGACTTTAATCCGTTTGAACTGCGAAAAGCCATTGGCGAAAAAAACCAATTCAAAGCCTATCAAATTGCCGATTATTTTGCGCAAAATCAGAAAGAGAATCCGAATGTTTTGACTATCGGATTGGTTTTCGGTTTCTTTTCACAACTGTTATTGTATCATGGATTGAAAGATAAAAATCCGAAAAACGTTGCGACAGCATTAAAAGTGAATCCGTATTTTTTAAAAGATTACGACGTAGCCTTGCGAAATTATCCGATGAAGAAAGTCAGTAGTATCGTGGCAACTTTGCGAGACGTCGATGTAAAGAGCAAAGGTGTCGGAGCCAATGCACTTCCACCAGGTGATTTACTAAAAGAAATGCTGATAAAGATTTTTAACTAATGTCGAATTTTGGATTAAAAAATGTACACAAAAATTCAGCAATATTACCGATATTTGCACTTCTTGTTTACTAATTAATAATAAAATGACTATGGCAATGAATAAAAATACCATTTTTGGCTGGGCAACTTTAATCATGATTATCATGGGATTGATCCTTATTGGATTAGGTGCTTTTCGATATGATGAAACGGCTGGTTGGGGTTTTGGCGCCACAGGAGTAGGCTTTTTAGCAAACGCTTGGGTTTTTAGTTCGCTAAAAGGAAGGGTATAATAAAATAATTAAAAGATTGAAAGATTTAATAATTGAAAAATTGAATCTTGAAATCAACAAATCTTTAAAATTTAAATAAAAAAAAATGTCAGACGATAAGAAAGTAATTTTCTCAATGCAACGATTGAGTAAATCGTATCAAGGAAGTGATAAACAAGTTTTAAAAAATATCTATCTAAGTTTCTTTTACGGAGCTAAGATTGGAATTCTAGGTTTAAACGGTTCGGGTAAATCTTCATTACTAAAAATCATAGCTGGAGTAGACAAAAATTACCAAGGGGATGTTGTTTTTCAACCAGGTTATACTGTTGGTTATTTAGAACAAGAACCATTATTGGATGATTCTAAAACTGTTATTGAAGTAGTTCGTGAAGGTGTGGCAGAAACCGTTGCTATATTGGATGAATTCAATAAAATCAACGACATGTTTGGTCTTCCAGAAGTCTATGAAGATGCCGACAAGATGCAAAAATTAATGGATCGTCAAGCGGATTTACAAGATAAAATCGATGCAAGTGGCGCTTGGGAACTCGACACCAAACTCGAAATCGCCATGGATGCTTTACGAACTCCAGAAGGTGATACGCCAATCAAACATTTATCTGGTGGTGAACGCCGCCGTGTGGCTTTATGTAGATTACTTTTACAACAACCCGACGTATTATTATTGGACGAGCCAACCAACCATTTAGATGCAGAATCTGTTCTTTGGTTAGAGCAACATTTAGCACAGTATGCCGGAACCGTAATTGCCGTAACGCACGACAGGTACTTTTTGGATAATGTAGCAGGATGGATTTTAGAATTGGATAGAGGAGAAGGTATTCCGTGGAAAGGAAACTATTCGTCTTGGCTAGATCAAAAATCGAAACGTATGGAGCAAGAAGAAAAAGTAGCGTCCAAACGTAGAAAAACATTAGAAAGAGAGTTAGACTGGGTTCGTCAAGGTGCTAAAGGAAGACAAACCAAGCAAAAAGCGCGTTTGCAGAATTATGACAAACTTTTAAATGAAGACCAAAAGGAATTGGATGAAAAATTAGAAATCTACATTCCAAATGGACCGCGTTTAGGAACCAATGTAATCGAAGCCAAAGGGGTTGCCAAAGCGTTTGGAGATAAATTATCATACGACAATTTGAATTTTACCTTACCACAAGCTGGAATTGTTGGGATTATCGGACCTAATGGTGCTGGTAAATCGACTATTTTCCGAATGATAATGGGTGAAGAAAAACCAGATGCTGGTGATTTTACAATTGGCGACACGGTAAAAATTGCCTATGTAGATCAAGCGCATTCGAATATTGATCCGAATAAATCAATTTGGGAAAACTTTTGTGACGGGCAAGAATTGATTATGATGGGCGGACGACAAGTAAATTCGAGAGCGTATCTTTCTCGTTTTAATTTTGGAGGAAGCGATCAAAATAAAAAAGTAGCAGCACTTTCGGGTGGTGAACGAAACCGTTTGCACTTGGCAATGACATTAAAAGAAGAAGGAAATGTACTTTTACTCGATGAGCCAACCAACGATTTGGATATCAATACACTTCGAGCCTTGGAAGAAGGTTTGGAAAATTTTGCAGGTTGTGCAGTAGTGATTAGCCACGATAGGTGGTTTTTAGACCGAATCTGTACACATATTTTAGCTTTTGAAGGCGATTCGCAAGTATATGTTTTTGAAGGCGGCTTCTCTGAGTATGAAGAAAATAAAAAGAAACGTTTGGGTGATGTAAATCCAACGCGTATCAAGTATAAAAAATTAATCAGAAATTAGTAATTTGACTCATTTTTAAATTAGGATTTAAAAAGTTATCTATTGAAATTTATAAAAAACATCCTCTTACTTTTTGTTTTTCTTTTTTTTCAGTCTGCCTTTTCTCAAGAAACTACCATTTCTAAGAAGGAGATTGTAAAGAAACTGAAAGTTGCTGGACTTGCATTTTATAATCTCGAAGTAGAAAAGTCATTACAACAAGCCAAAATTGCTTTAAGTGAAGCGCATGAAATAAAAGACGATGAGTTAATGGCGAAGGCTTACAACATTATCGCTTTAAATTTTGAAGAGTTTTACGATGTTAAAAAAGCACTTGAGTATTACAACAAAGCCTTGTATCACGCTAACTTAACTAAAAATGATTCTATAAAAGGTTGGGTGAATAACAATTTAGGTAATTGCTATTCGTATCGAAATATCAGTTTTAAAAAAGCAATTAATTACTATAAAAAAGGACTGGTTTACAACACCAAACTTAAAGATTCTGTTGAAATCACCTACAATCAACTCAACATTGCAAGTGCTTATTTTGCCATTAATGACTTCAAAAATGGCATTCAATATTTAGAAAAAAGCAAATCGTATATCGTAAGGAATGGTGAAGTAGAAGCTCAACTTTCTCTTTCTACTATGTATGGCTCCTATTTTAGTCATTTGAATCAAGATGAAAAAGCAGAACTGTTTTTTAAGCAAGCTATCGACTTAGGGAAAGATGACAAATCCAATCTTTTAGCAGCTAGTTTGTGTGATGTTTACAACGATTTTTCCAATCATTATAAGAAGAAAAAAGACTATAAAAATGCGTTGTATTATTTAGAATTGTACAAAGAGTTACAGAAAGAACTCTACAATGACGATCGTACCAAAAAGGTCAAGTTAGCTGGAAGTGAAATTGAAATTGAAGAATACAAAAGGCAAATTGATAAAATCGAAGTCGAAAAACACAAGCAATTAAAAGATTTAAAAGAGTCTAAATTAATCGTTTTACTCTTTGTAGTTATCTTCTTAATCTTAATGTTATTGATATATTCATTGTATCGCAACAACAAATTCCGAGACAAATCAAACGAAGAACTCACTATTGCCAATGAAGAATTGGTAATTGCCAAAGACAAAGCCGAAGTAGCTTCACAATTAAAAACACAATTCGTTTCAACGATAAGTCATGAGCTCAGAACTCCGCTTTATGGTGTAGTTGGTATCACTGACATTATTCTCGACGAACACAAAGAATTGGCTAACAGTCCACATTTAAATTCCTTAAAATTTTCTGCACGTTATTTATTGTCGTTGGTAAACGATTTACTTCAAATTAATAAAATTGAAGAAAATAAAATCAACCTCGAAAGTATGATTTTTAATATTACCGATGAAATCAAAACCATCATCGATTCGTTAGAATTCATCGCCGTTAAGAACAACAATAAGTTAATTACCGAAATCGATACCGATATTCCCGAATTTGTGATTGGTGACAAACTTCGACTTTCGCAAGTATTTATGAACTTGGTAAGCAATGCTTTGAAATTCACCAGAAACGGTGAAGTGCGCATCATTGCCGAATTGGTCAAAGTGGAAGGCTCAAAAACGTTTATAAAATTCCAAGTTAAAGATACTGGTGTAGGAATAGCCGAAGAAGATCAACAAAAAATATTTGAAAAATTTGTTCAAATTGAGCGAAAAGAAGGCGATTATCAAGGAACAGGTTTGGGTTTGTCTATTGTTCAGAAGTTAATCGAATTATTCGGCAGTAAAATTCATCTGGAGAGCAAAATCAATGAAGGGACCAATTTTATTTTCACTATTGGCTTTGAAACCGATGAGGCCAGAAGAAATGAAATCATCAATAATATTGTGGTTGATTTATCCAACAATTACAATTACCGAATATTGGTGGTGGAAGACAATAAAATCAATCAGGTCGTGACCAAGAAAATATTAGAGTCGAATAATTTTAAATGCACAATTGTTGAAGACGGTTACGCTGCCATCAATTTATTGGAAAACGAAAAATACGATATTGTTTTAATGGACATCAACATGCCAATCATCAACGGATTTGAAACCACTAAATTAATCAGAAATAAAGGCATTCAAATTCCGATTATTGCGTTGACGGCTTTTGATAAACAAGAAATCACCGAGCAAGCCTTGTCGTCTGGAATGAACGATATTATCATCAAACCTTTTGAGCAAGCCAAACTATTTCAAATCATTACGAACTTAGTAACCATAAAAAAAGCTGATTAATACCAGCGTTTTTTATTCTTTTTAGAAGCATCCGATTTTCTCGAATTGGTTTCCTTTTTCTTATTTCTCAAATCGGGTTTTGCATCTGGATTTGGTACTTCTTCTACATCACTGTATGGATATGGATGATCTTCTACCACTTTAATTTTCATTCGGATTAACTTCTCGATGTCTGTCCAATACGGCTTTTCATCTTTAGCACAAAACGAAATGGCCAAACCGCTGTTTCCTGCACGACCTGTTCGTCCAATTCGGTGAACATACGTTTCTGAAATGTTAGGCAAATCAAAATTGATTACAAACGGTAAACTTTCAATATCGATACCACGAGCTGCAATATCGGTGGCTACCAAAACGCCTATTTCTTTGTTTTTAAAGGCCTCCAACACACGTTGACGTGCATTTTGTGATTTATCACCATGAATAGCTTCAGCAAGAACGCCATTTTTTTTCAAGGCTTTCACCACATTATCGGCACCGTGTTTTGTACGTGTAAAAACCAACACATTGTTGATATTATCGTTACGAATAATATGGTATAACAATTTTCGCTTGTCTTCTTTTCCGACGAAATATACTTTTTGATTCACGTTTTCAGCCGTACTTGAAACTGGTGAAACAGAAACGTATTTAGGTTTCGTTAAAAAAGTATCCGCCAATTCACGTATTGCCATTGGCATGGTTGCTGAAAAAAGTAAAGTTTGACGGTTATCCGGAGTCAGTTTTACAATCTTTTTTACATCATTAATAAAACCCATATCTAGCATTTGATCGGCTTCGTCCAAAACCAAATGATGCAAATGATCTAAGTCGATATACCCTTGCTTGTGTAAATCGAGTAAACGTCCTGGCGTAGCAATTAAGATATCGATTCCTTTTTTTAATTGGTCGACTTGTGGCACCTGACTTACACCACCAAAAATCACCATCGAGCGAATGTTAGTGTATTTTCCATACGTATTGAAACTCTCATCAATTTGAATGGCAAGTTCACGAGTTGGTGTTACTACTAAAGTTCTGATTAGTTTTCTTTTGGCAGAAGAGCCTACAATTCTGTGTAATGAATTAATAATCGGAATAGCAAAAGCAGCTGTTTTTCCGGTTCCTGTTTGTGCGCAACCTACCAAATCGGTTCCTTCTAAAATTATAGGAATCGCTTGTTGCTGAATAGGAGTAGGTGTTTCATAACCTTCTTCTTGTAAAGATTGCTGTATGTTTTTTAATAAATTTAAATCGTTGAATGTCATAAAATGTGTCTTCTTGAAATAGTTCAAGAGGTCGCAAAGATAGGATATATTTAATTAAGCGGTTTTTTGTTTACAAAAAGATAATTGTTTTATCACTACATATAATTTCCTACTTTCGTTTCGACAAACATTTACTCTGCATGAATTTCAATTTCAGAAAAGCAACAGCTAAAGATACATCCCAAATATGGGCGGAACCATTGCCCCGGTTATGCTGCTGTACTGATTAATGATGAGCCCGCCTACAAGGAAACGGTAAAGCGTTATAATCAAACTCTTCTCCAAAATAGTTGTAAACTACATTTATTTCAGTATATTCGTAATGCAATGCGCATTTTTTACTCCGAAAACCAAACGCCATGAAAATAAAATTACTCCTGATTTGTATTTTAATAAGCACGCTTTGTAACGCACAAATTGTAAACATACCCGATGCGGTATTTAAGGCAAAACTGCTACTCGCCAGCCCGACCAATCAGATTGCTTCGACAGAAATTCCAAATATTATTAATTCCGTTACGGTTTTCCATTCCATTGATACGAATGCCAACGGCGAAATAGAACAGAGTGAAGCGGCACTGATTACGTACCTGAATGTCGAACAGTCATTGATTTCAGATCTTACCGGAATTGAAGCCTTTACAAATCTAGTTACTTTGTATTGTACCAATAATCAACTGACTTCGTTAAATGTAACCCAAAATACCAATTTAAAAGCGTTGGGTTGCGGCTACAATCAATTGACAACACTCAATGTTACTTTGAATCCTCAACTTACAGGACTCGACTTTTCTGCCAATGACATCACTACTATTGATGTTTCACAAAACCCTGATTTGTATAGCTTGTATTGCATCAATGCCCAACTGACAAGTTTGGATATTACCCATAACCCTATTTTAATGCACCTGAATTGCGAGGGGAACAATTTGACCACGCTCGACGTCTCACACAACCCTGTTTTGGGTTTCATTTATTGCTCTTATAACCAAATAACCAGTATTGATGTGACCCAAAATTCGGACCTTCATCAACTTTGGTGTTACAGCAATCAATTGACCACCCTGCTGCTCAAAAACAATGGTACTCCTTTTATCTACTTGTATTTTGGATTAAATCCCAACCTGCAGTACATCTGTTCTGACGAAGACGATGTGGCAATGGTACAACAAAAACTAACCGATCTGGGCTATACCAATTGTCATGTCAATACCTATTGCAGTTTTGTACCGGGTGGAAATTTTTACACGATACAAGGTCAGTCGAAATATGATGCCGATGCCAACGGCTGTGATGCAGGCGATACCATCAATCCAAATTTAAGATTCACTATTACCAATGGTAGTATTAATGGTTCGATTTATTCCAATGCTTCGGGGAATTATTCTATTCCGGTGCAGCAGGGAAGCCACACCGTTACGCCCGTTTTAGAAAATCCGGCCTATTATAATGTGAACCCGACAGGTTTTGTGGCCAATTTTCCTATACAGGCGAGTCCTTTAATCCATGATTTTTGTGTAACGCCAAATGGTGTGCACCATGATGTTGAAATTGCGCTGCTTCCAACAAATGTTGCGCGGCCGGGTTTTGATGCTACGTATACAATTGTGTATAAAAACAAAGGAAATCAAATCGAAAATGGCAGTATAACCCTTACTTACAATGATGAGCTGGTCGATTTTATTTCGGCTAATCCTGTCATCCTAAGCCAGGGAGCCAATTCATTAAGCTGGAGTTTTACCAATCTCCTCCCTTTTGAAACGAGAACCATCCAATTGGTTTTTAATGTGAACAGTCCAACAGAAATACCATGGGTAAATATTGGCGATTTGTTGTTTTACACCGCCAACATAACCCCAACAACAGCAGATGAGTTTTTGAGTGACAATTCGGTTTATATCCATCAAACCGTTTTTGGTTCGTATGATCCGAATGATATAACCTGTGCAGAGGGTACGATTGTGGGTACCAACATGATCGGGAAATTTGTTCATTATGTGGTACGTTTTGAAAATACGGGTACGTATCCGGCAGAAAATATCGTAGTGCGCGACATGATTGATGTTTCCAAATTTGATGTCAGTTCGATGGTTCCGTTGCATTCGAGCCACAATTATGTGATGCGGACTACCGCAAACAAAGTAGAATTTATTTTTGAGAACATCAATCTGCCGTTTGACGATGCGAATAACGATGGATATGTAGCGTTTAAAATAAAAACCAAAGCCAATTTGGTGGCCGGAAACACCTTTAGTCATTCGGCGAACATTTATTTTGATTACAATTTTCCGATAGTGACCAATACTTATACGACTACCATTCAGAATTTGGGCATAAATGGAAACCCATGGAGCACTGCGATTACTGCTTATCCCAATCCGGTAAAAGATGTACTCCATTTACAAACCCCAGAGAATGTCCTTAAAGTTGAAATTTATGATTTGAGTGGCAGAAAATTACGATCGGGTTTTGTCTTAGAAAATAAAATAGATCTAAGCGATTTAAAAACCGGAAACTATCTGATAAAGGTGTATACTGATGAAGAAATACAAAGTATTAAAGTGCTAAAAGAATAGTAGGGCAGTGAATTGTTTCATGCGCTGTTTTCAACTAATCAATATTCGCTTTAGCTTTCATAAAATCAGTAATCAGATACCCAATAAGTTTACCTACTAAATGACTGTTCTTCTCATTGCCCAAACTTGGAGCGCCTTCGCAGATATGTAAATAACTGGCATTGGCATTTTTTCCGAAAAAGTAAATAAAACGACGTAATTCTTCTACCGAAAAACCACTTAAAGTCATGGCACTACTAGGAATATTCGGAATTGCATCTAAGTCGATTTCTATCCCATAAAAATCGTCTTTTATAAAATTGTGTGCGACAGTTAATTCGTTTTCAAAATTCTTTTCCCGACGAATATTGACTTCGTCATAGGTATTGAATTGCACTCGGTTTTCAATGTCTTTTAATTCCTTAAGTACGCTTTTAGAAGTGTAGCTTTCGTGTAACCCGAAGATAAAATAACGTTGTAAAAAGCCTTCTGAATAAGCATACGAAAAACCATTTCCGCTGTGTCTTCCTTCTAAAATCCTAAAGTCTGAATGCGCATCAAAATTGATTGCATTGATTGGTTTTCCTTTGGCTAATGCAGTTCCTTTTATATTTCCGTACGAATTGTTGTGTCCGCCACCAATAACAATAGGTATTTTTCCCGCTTTTACAATATGTGTAATAATATGAGCAACTTCTTTATCGATTTTGACTACCAGTTCACTCATTTTTTTTCGATCGGCTGTGATTGTAAAATCGAGTCCTTGAATGGCTTCCATTTCTTCGGTTACATCCAATTGTCCTAGAATTAAAATCTGAGAGCCTTTACAAAACCGATTGTGCTGAATGTTAGCAATACTTTTAATTGCACTTTCCCATGCCGAATCGGCACCAGGGCGACCGTAATTTGCTCTAACACCAATATCTTCTGGAATTCCAAATAATACAAACTGTTGTTCAGCGCTTTTTAGATACGTCACAACATCTTGATCGACAGGTATTGTAGCCATTTTTTCACCGTACTTTACTTCACCACTACGGTGATTGGTCGCCTTTGATAAATCGGATATTGTATATCGAATTAACTTTTCCATAAGTATACTTTGTCCAAAAATAGTATAATTCTGTAAACAAATAATATTATTATGTAAACTTACGTTTTGCTATTATGATTATTTTTACAAAAAATTATTAACCCCATAGAAAAACAATCAATATGGAAAATCAAAAACCTAATTCGTCTTTAAAAGTTATAATTGCTGTGTTATCAGTTCTTCTGATAGGTAGTGTTTTTTATATCTTTAAATTGTCTAATGAAGCTAAGGCTTTGGAAACAACTGTGGCTTCAACTACCACTTCAAAAGAAAATGCATTAAAAGAGTTGCAAGAATTAAAAGCGACTTATGATGCTGCTATTGCCGAAAACACTTCAATGTCAGATGAATTAATTGCCGAAAGAGAAAAGGTGGTAGAATTAATGGCTAAAGTAGAAAAATCGAATGGCGATGTTGCTTCTTTAAGAAAATACAAGCAACAATACAACGAACTGCAAACCAAAATGACAGGTTTGATGCAAGAAGTGGAAGTGTTGAAAAAAGAAAATCAAACACTTACTACTAAGATAGACAGTACATCAGTAGTGTTGCAGGATGCTAAAAACTACACCCAAGTATTAGTTGGACAAAACGAAGAATTGGCTAAAACAGTTGAAAAAGGACAAAAATTAACGGTTACCAATTTAAGAACTGCTGCTTACAAACAAAGAAGTTCAGGTAAGCAAGTTGAGACTGAAAGATCAGGCAGAGCTGATATTTTGAAAATCAACTTTACTATTGCAGAAAACAGTATTGCTAAATCGGGAGACAAAACCTATTATGTTCAAGTTATCGATAGTAAAAACAATGTGTTAGGTGATAAAGCTACGACTTCATTTGGTGAGCAATCGTTAACCTACAGTTTTACAACGAATGTGAAGTATGAAAATAAAGCAGTCGAAGTTTCGCATGATTTACCTGGAAAAGATTTCCAAAAAGGGACCTATTTTGTTAATGTTTTCGACAAAGCAGAACTGGTATCTAAGTCAAGTTTCACACTAAAATAGGCACTTTTCAGCCATAAAAAAAGGTACGCTAGTCGTGCCTTTTTTTGTTTATAACTTCTATGTAATTGGATTTTGAATGGATGCCAATTTATTATTTTTGTTTAAACAACTTTTACAATGGCGAGTGCTAAAAATACAACTGCTTTATACGTAATCATTGCTGTGCTAATCATGTGTTTGGCAGCAAGTATTGGATATAATATTGGAAGCGGAACTACAGCTGAAAATCCGAATGCAACGGCTTCTATGAATGCTATAAATAGCAAAGTATTAAAAGAAATCGAAGAACTCAAAACCATCTATGATTCTAAAATTGCCGAGAAAAAAGCAACGTATAACGATTTAGAAGTTGAAAAAGATAAAGTACAACAACTTTTGGCCGAATTAGAAAAAACCAAAGGCGATGCCAATGCATTATTAAAATACAAAGAAGAATACCAAAACTTAGAATCCAAAATGCGGGTTTTAGTTGATGAAATTGTCGTTTTAAAAACCAACAAAACTAA
>JAZKGN010000059.1:0-9735 GCA_040385945.1 Bacteroidota bacterium | reverse complement strand
TCTTCAATTTCGGTTTGTTTGGAATTGAAATTTTTATATTTTTTTTCTACTTCAGCATACAATTCTCTCCATTGTGGATTTTGCATTTTTTGTATCCAAACCTCATCAGGAGTTCCTTCCGGGAAGAAGTCGGGGAATTCAGCTTTTACTTGAGGCAAATCGGCTGGCTTGGCTTCAAAAAAAGCTTGTTCG
This sequence comes from Bacteroidota bacterium, assembly GCA_040385945.1. GTDB lineage: Bacteria > Bacteroidota > Bacteroidia > Flavobacteriales > Flavobacteriaceae > Flavobacterium. The sequence goes on along the minus strand of JAZKGN010000059.1, from coordinate 9,543 downwards.
AAACGAAACAAATTCATTTCAACTGGAATTTCTTCGACTTCCTTTTCTACTTTACTTTTTTTATCGCAAGAGGCGAACAATAAACTGCATACAAATATCAAAAAATAGTGCTTCATGGTATATATTTGTTTTAGCCCAGATAGCAGCGGTAATACTTTTGGGATTTTGAATTGGTTTTTATTAGCGAAAAAGAGCGACCAAAGGAAGCACTTTTTTGTTTAAAAAAACCTTTTAAAATGACAAAAGATTGGAGCGAATAGCTGGATTAGCTTTAGACACTAAAACGTGTTAAATATTAAATTATTATTTTTGCAAATATACAGCACGAAAATCTAAATCTTCTATTAAAAATGCCTAAAAAAAGTACTATTCAGGTTGAAAAAGTAAACCATCATATTGTAAATTGGCTCAAAACGTATGCTACTAATGCGAAAGTGAGTGGTTTTGTGATTGGAATTTCTGGCGGCGTTGATTCGGCCGTAACTTCTACCCTTTGCGCTCAAACGGGTTTTCCTGTCTTGTGTTTGGAAATGCCGATACATCAAGACAGCAAGCAAGTAAATCGCGGGCGTGAACATATTAATCAGCTGCAGCAACGTTTTCCGAATGTATTGCATGCTGAATCGGATTTGACGCCCACTTACGAGCAATTCAAATCGGACATACCTGTTTGTACTGATGAAAAAAAATACCATTTGTCGTTGGCAAATACGCGTGCGCGATTGCGAATGACGACTTTGTATTACCATGCCGGAATTAATGGGTATTTGGTAGCTGGGACCGGAAACAAAGTAGAAGATTTTGGCGTTGGATTTTATACTAAATATGGCGATGGCGGCGTGGATGTGAGTCCGATTGCCGATTTAATGAAAAGCGATGTCTATGCTTTAGGTACATTTTTAAAAATTCCAGAATCGATTTTAGTAGCTGCACCAACGGATGGTTTGTTTGGCGATTCGAGAACCGATGAAGACCAATTAGGAGCTAGTTATGACGAACTCGAATGGGCCATGTTGGAAGCTGAAAAAGGAAGCAAGTTGCAAGATTTTTCTGAAAGAAAAGCAGTTGTTTTCGAAATCTACAATCGTCTAAATAAAATCAATCAACACAAGATGCATCCTATACCTGTGTGCGAAATACCTACTGAATTTCGATAAAAATTTTAACATTTTCTAGCTTATGTTATCATTTTTTACTACTTTTACGTGTTACCTTTTGAAATGAAGTTTTCAAAAAAAATTGTTCATTATGATAAATGTTTGCTTAGCCGATAATTATCCTGTCGTCCATTTTGGCGTAAAATCGTATTTTAAAGACCATCCTGAAATTAGCATCGTATCTAATGTAGGAAGTTTTTTTATGGTGCCAGATGCTTTGCGGAATAAGGAAATTAATGTGCTGGTAATTGATTTAGAACTTGACGGATTAAAAAGTATTTACGAACTCAAAGCGATTATACGAAATTTTCCGACAACAAAAGTATTGGTATTTACCAATTTAAATGAACAAGTGTACGCTCCCAACGCCATTAAAGCAGGAGTTTTGGGATTTGTTCATAAATCATCCAAATTAGAAACCTTAGGAACAAGTATCATTAGAGTGCAACAAGGCATTGTGATGATGAGTGATAGCATCAAGAAAAATTTGGCACTTATTGCCAAACAAAATAAAAGTGAACGCCTTTATCGAAAATTATCCAACAGAGAAATTGAGGTATTGCGTTATTTGAGCGATGGTAAAAAAAACAACGAAATCTCGAAATTGCTCGACCTTAACGAAAAAACAATAAGTACTTATAAATTACGTCTGTTGCAAAAACTGAATGTAACCAACTTGGTGGATTTGGTGAATAAAGCGAAGACGTTGGATATCGTTTAAAAGTATGCTTTAAGAAGTTTGAAGTACAAAAAAAAATATACAAACCGGTTCAGAGATGAATCGGTTTTTTTTAGCTGTATCTCATCATAACTCTACCTAGTTTACTTGAAAAATTATTGATTAACTTATTATAATCTTGGACTAATTCGAGTGTTTCTTTATTATCAGAATCTATAGTAATATTGGTTTTTAAGTCGTCTATTATTTTATTTACTAAAAACCATCTTAAAGAAAGTATTGTCTCTGATACATTTTGATTAATTGACATTTCTTTATACTTAATAAAAATATTTCTTCCTTCCCAATTACTAATAGCATCTCTTTCATTTTCCATTATTATACTAGTAACTTCATAAGCATATTCATTTGGTATATTTGCTAAATACTCATCAATGTCAAGATTTTCATTATTCTGATTATAAAAATCAATCAGACTAATATAGATGTTTTTAAATAATTCATTTGTAAATTCTACTTCATCTTCTTGTAGGCTTAAAAAAATCCGTCTACTAACTTTATAACTATTTGTTTCCTTATATTCAAATAAATCTCCATTTTCGTCAGATTTCATTAAAAAATCTTCAAATGCTATTTCAGTATTCCCATAAAGAAGTAAGAGTTCTATTATTTTTCTCTCCAATAAATATAATATATCAACCGTAGAAGCAACAGTTACATTTTCGTTTTTATGAACTTCAAACGCTTGTTGGTCTTCTTTGTGTTTTTTGCCTAATTCCTGAATGTCTTTTTTAACGAGTTGTGCCAACGTATTGAAAAGTACTTCTTCAGAAATATCCATAATACGAGAACATTCTTGAATGTAAATCTCTCTTTTAATACGATCTGGAATTTTAGAAATACTCGCTACCATGTCACGAATTAAATCGGCTTTCTTAATCGGATCATTCTTGGCTTCCTTCATCAAAAGCGACGCTTTAAACTGAATAAAATCCATTGCACTTTCGTCAAGGTATTTTACCAAATCTTCATAAGAAGTTTTTTTAGCAAAACTGTCTGGATCTTCTCCGTCGGGAAAGGTGCAGACTTTGACATTCATTCCGAGTTCGAGAATCAAATCTATTCCGCGAATCGAAGCGCGCAATCCAGCAGCATCACCATCAAATAAAACAGTAATGTTTTTGGTCAATCGGTTTATCAATCGAATTTGGTCAGAAGTCAATGCTGTTCCCGAAGAAGCAACAACATTTTCTATTCCGGATTGGTGCATCTGAATCACATCGGTATAACCTTCCACCAAGAAACAATTATCGAGTTTGGCTATCGATTGCTTGGCGTGAAAAATACCGTAAAGCACTTTACTTTTGTGGTAAATATCACTTTCGGGCGAATTGAGATATTTGGCTGCTTTTTTATCTTGCGTTAAAATCCGACCTCCAAAACCCAACACACGTCCGCTCATACTTTGAATCGGAAACATCACACGACCTTTAAAACGGTCGAATTGCTTGTCTTCGCCTATAATGGTTAAACCTGTTTTCTCGAGATAATCTAATTTGTATCCTTTTCCTAAAGCTTCTTTGGTCAATGCGTCCCAAGTTGTTGGCGAATAACCCAATTTGAATTTGGCAATGGTTTCGTTGGTAAAACCTCTTTCTTTAAAATAAGACAAACCAATGGCTTTACCTTCTTCAGCATGTAAAAGAGTGTTATTGAAATACGTTGCGGCAAATTCGGAAACCAAGTACATGCTTTCTTTTTCATTGGCTTCGGCTTTATCGTCATCGGAAAGTTCTGTTTCTTCAATTTCGATATTGTACTTTTTCGCCAAATAACGAATGGCTTCAGGATATGAAAAATGTTCGTGTTCCATTAAAAAAGCTACAGAATTTCCTCCTTTTCCAGAACTAAAATCTTTCCAAATTTGTTTTACTGGTGATACCATAAACGAAGGTGAACGCTCGTCGGAAAACGGGCTCAATCCTTTGAAGTTACTTCCGGCACGTTTTAGTTGAACGAAGTCGCCAATGACTTCTTCAACGCGAGCCGATTCGAAAACTTTGTCTATGGTTTCTTTGGATATCATTTATGAGTAGCTGAGTTGTCAAAGTTACAAAGATTTAAAATAAAAAAGGTGTTTCCAAATTGAAACACCTTTTTCGAAGTATAAAACTAACCGAAACAAATTTTTAATTAAAATCGAAACGCATACCTAGTGAAATGTTATTTTGATCAACAGCGTTGTTTTTAAACAAAGGATTTATATCGTATTTCAAATACAAACTGGCTTCTCCCCAACCTACGTAGGCACTTGCCCCATAATTCCAATCGTTTACATTCCAGCTTCCTTTTTGACGTTCGTTTATTCTGTATCCGTCCACTTCATACGATAGGAATTGTTTAGAATTGATGTTGTGTCCAACGAATCCTCCAAGTCCGAATCGGAAACCTCGGTGACTTCTAAATATTTTATTGCCTTCTTTATCTTTTCCGTCTTTGGTAAAATCAAATTCTAAATGCAACGGTATTGTTACGTATACATTTTTAAAATAAGTATCTTTAGTTCGCAAATGCGTTGGAAAAGTAGCTAATTCTGTTTGATCACCATTTACAACAAAATAGCGTTCGTCAGTGGCATTTAAATGATTGTACATAAAAGACACACCATATTTGAAATGCAACAGATTATTGTCTTTCAAAATTCGGGTGTTGTGAGTCAATCCCCATTCATAAAAAGTAGACTTTAAATACCTGTAATCAGAATGAGCTACAGCACCATCGGTAACCAAATTATTGAATCCGGCTGCAAAGACAAATTGTGTGGTAGTTCGTGATTCGCCTTTGTATTTACTAAGAGAATCGTTTTTAGAATAGCCTCCAGGAAATGATATCGAATACTTTTTATTCGAATCTTTTAATTTTCCGTCTACTCTTTCTTGTACCAAATCCTTCAATTCTTCTTTGGCTGCATTGACCTTGTTTTCGATAATGGTTGCTCTCGCATCGGCTAATGCTTTCTTTTTAGTGTCTGCTTGTTCTTTGGTGATGCTGCCTTTTTCTAATTGCACGTTTACTTCTTCCACTTCTGCTTTTAGAGTGGCTTTTTCTTCTTTTTTGATGTTGTCAATTTTATCTGCGATGGCTTGTACTCTCGACACAAACGTTTCCTGTGCAGACAATTTGGTTGCAAAAAAGCATAACGATAATGCTAAGTAAATAATTAAATTTCTCATTGTAATTGATTTTAATGTTTAGTGATTTTTGATTTATTTTGATAGTATTCGATTTCTTATTCGATGTTTCTGTTGGCCAAAGCCACTTTTACTTCTTTGTAATTCTTGGTTACTTTTTTAAGCACCTTTTCTCTAAAAGTAAGTTCTAATTCGCCATCGACTTCAGAAAGCAAACTGTTGGCATTGACTTTTACTTTTGCTACAGAAGTTTTTTCATTGGAGGCTAATGCTACTTCTGACTGAGTTACTAATGGTGCTGTTTCTTTTTTAGGAGCAACAACAGCAATTACTTCTTGGTTTTGATTACTGATTGGATTTTGATTGACCGTTGCTTTTTGATTGATGATTGTTTCCTTTGGATGAGATGCTGTATTTTGACTGATTACTTCCTTAGTATTTGATCTATTTTGATTCGTTTTTTCAACTTCAACCAATTGTTCAGATGAAGCAGTTGGTGGTATAATTTGATTTACTTTCTCCTGAATTGTATTTGATTTTATAGTATTAGAATTTGTAATTGTATCGTTAGCTACAACAACTTCATTAGGATTGTGTGTTGTATTTTCTTGATTGTAAAAAAACGTACCAACTGTTACGAAAACCAAAATACTTGCAGCTATATACAACCAGCCAAAAGAACGCTTTGTTTTTTTTTCTTCGGCTACTGAGAGCATGGCATCCAATCGGTCCCAAGTTTGAGACGATGGTTGAATTTCTCTAGCATTCAACTTTTCTTTGATTTGATTTTCTATATTATTCGGTTCCATTACTGTAATTTTTTAATTTATTGATGTTGTCTTGCAGCATTTTTCTGGCATGTGACAACTGCGATTTGGATGTTCCTTCATTTATTCCTAACATATCCGAAATTTCGTGATGCTTGTAACCTTCTATGGCAAATAAATTGAACACCATTTTATAACCATCGGGTAAATTGTCGATTAAAAACTGAATGTCTTCTACCGAAAATTGACTTTCAATGTTGTTGAAACTTTCTTCAAAATAGGTTTCGTCTTCGGTAAATTTTACTTGCTTCTGAACTCGAATAAACGAAATGCATTCGTTAACCATAATTCTTCTAATCCAACCTTCAAAACTTCCTTTGTTTTCAAAATTTTTCAAATTGGTAAACACTTTCATAAAAGCGGTAATCATAATATCTTCGGCCTGATGAACATCTTTTATGTATTGTCGGCAAACACTTAACATTTTTGGAGCAAACTTCGAATACATTTTTTGTTGTGCGTGTCGATTGTTTTCGACAGCCAATTCGATGAGTTCTTTTTCTTCTTGATGTAAATTGATTACTTTCATTTAGATAGTTAGACTTCTGATATTTTTAGATTACTGTTTGTGTTCTATTAGCATAGACGAGTATCGTTGCAAAAACGTTGCATGGGAGTTTGAAATTTTTTTAATTTGAAAATTAAAAAATTAAAAATCGCTCTAAAATCAATACTTTACAGCTATTTTTATTTTGAAAAAAATTTACTTTTTTCTTTCAATAACGTAATTCACCATCAACGTTAGGCTGTCTTTATAGATAGAATTAGGGAAGTTTTGAATCAAAGCCAATGCTTCTTGTTGGAATTGTGCCATTTTATGTTCGGCATACGAGAGTCCGTTTTTGTCTTTCACAAATTGAATGACTTCTTTGACACGTTTTTTATCTTTGTTGTGATTTTTAATCGAATTGATGCACCACCTTTTTTCCTCTTTCGAACAATTATTCAATGCATAAATTAATGGCAACGTCATTTTTTGCTCTTTAATATCGATTCCAGTTGGTTTTCCGATGGCTTCATCTGTATAATCAAACAAATCATCTTTAATTTGAAATGCCATTCCAATAAGTTCACCAAATTTACGCATCGTTTCTACCTGAGTTTCATCTTCTGAAACCGATTTGGCACCCAATGCACAACAAGCAGCAATAAGTGTCGCTGTTTTTTGACGAATGATTTCGTAATAAATATCTTCGGTTATATCGAATCTTCGTGCTTTTTCTATTTGAAGTAATTCTCCTTCACTCATTTCACGAACAGCAACTGAAATAATCCGAAGTAAATCAAAATCTCCATTATCAATAGAAAGCAACAATCCTTTCGACAATAAATAATCGCCAACTAATACGGCAATTTTATTTTTCCAAAGGGCATTTATTGAGAAGAAACCTCGTCTGCGATTGCTATCATCAACCACATCATCGTGAACTAAAGTTGCTGTGTGAATAAGTTCAATAACCGATGCGCCACGATAAGTTCGCTCGTTTACTTGTCCATCAGAAAGCATTTTTGCGGTAAGAAAAACAAACATTGGTCGCATTTGTTTTCCTTTTCTGTTTACGACATAATAGGTGATTCTGTTGAGCAACGCCACTTTGGAAGACATGGATTCGTAGAACTTCTTTTCGAAAAGTTCCATCTCCTGTTGAATGGGCTGTTTTATTTGTGAGGTGATATTCATTCGCACTCAAAGATACAACAATCCAACTATTTTGAAAAAAAATTAAGATGAGATTAAACCTTTTCTATTTATATTGTTCTTACACAATATTGTAAAAGATTTTACGATTTCTATTAACAACAACCATTAACATTAAATGACGATTATTATGAAAAGAACATTCAAATTAGTTTTAGGTTTGGCTTTGGTTATTTCGATGATTAGCTGTACCAAAGATGATGACAACAACAACGACAGCTCGGCAATTACAGCTGAAGAAGCTGGAGTTAATGCAAAATTAGATATCGCTAATGATGATATATCTAACATTGTAGAAGATGAAGAAGCAAGCACCTATGCAAATACTACCAGCGGAAAAACTAATGAGAATGCAACAACTGCATTACCTCCTTGTGCTACCGTTACTAGAGTTCCAGCATTCGGAACTGTAATTACTCCTGGAACATTAGTAACAAAAACCATTGATTTTGGAACCACTGGTTGTCCGTTGGGTAATGGAAATATTGTAAAAGGAAAAATCATCATCTCTTTTACGTTTCAACCCGGTGCTCCTTCACACACGATTAACTATGCTTTCGATGATTTTTATCACAATGGAATTAAGTATGTAGGAAACAAAACATTTACTAAAGTAATGACTGCAGCTACACCTAATTCGCAAAGTCATCCAATTGTAACAATGAATATGGATATTACGGCTACTTTCCCTAATGGAAATGTTTATGTTAGAGTTGGGCAACGCATTAGAGAAATCATGGAAGGTTTTGACACTCCTGGTTTGTTGTTGGACAATATATATAAAGTTACTGGAAGCTGGACAACAACTTTCCCAAATACTACCGTTCAAACAAGCACCATTACAACTCCTTTGAGAATAAAAATGAGTTGTATTGCTGTCAACAAACCTTTAATTGTACATGGTGTGATTACCTTTGTTAGAAATGGAAATACTGCAACTCTTGATTACGGAAATGGCGATTGTGATAATACAGCCGTATTTACCATCAATGGCAATTCGCATACAATTATTATAGGAAATTAAAATAAGGTTAGTTAGATTTTAAAAAACGTCTCGATATTTCGGGACGTTTTTTTTTACACCTTTTAAGGTTTGAATGGTATTACGATTTATTGGCCAATTGACCACAAGCGGCGTCAATATCTTTTCCTCTACTTCGGCGGACTTTTGCAACGATATTATTTCGTTCTAGTGCTTTGATGTAATTGTCGATAGCTTCATCAGAAGCTTGTTGAAATTCGCCATCATCAATCGGATTGTATTCGATTAAATTGACTTTACACGGAACATATTTACAGAATTTCACCAATGCATCAATGGCTTCTTTGTTATCGTTAATGCCTTTCCAAACTACATACTCGTAGGTTATTTTACTTTTTGTTTTACTGTACCAATATTCCAAACTTTCACGTAAATCTTTCAATGGAAAATTAGAACTAAAAGGCATAATTCGGGCACGAACCTCATCAATAGCCGAATGTAATGAAACTGCCAATTTGAATTTGACCTCATCGTCTGCCATTTTCTTTATCATTTTCGGAATTCCCGATGTAGACAACGTAATTCGTTTGGGAGACATTCCCAATCCTTCATCTGACGTTATCATATCGATAGCTTTAATGACATTATTATAGTTCATTAAAGGTTCTCCCATTCCCATAAAAACGATGTTGGAAAGTGGTCTGTTGTGATACAATTTACTTTCGTTGTGGATAGCCAACACTTGGTCATAGATTTCACCAGGTTCAAGATTTCGCATTCTTTTCAGACGTGCTGTAGCACAAAAATTACAATCCAAACTACAACCTACTTGACTCGAAACACAAGCTGTTGTTCGTGTATTGGTCGGAATTAAAACGCTTTCAACAATCAAACCATCGTGCAAACGAACAGCGTTTTTAACCGTTCCGTCTTCACTGCGTTGCATTTGATCGACCTTGATATGATTGATGACAAAATGATTTTCGAGCATCGTTCTGGTTTCTTTAG
>JAZKGN010000058.1:0-8609 GCA_040385945.1 Bacteroidota bacterium | reverse complement strand
GGTTAAAAAGAATTGCTGAAGAATATGAAATTGATTTGATGTTATTGCTTTCGGATGAGAGAAAAAATACCGAATTAAAAGACAATGATTATACTAAAAAAACACTTTCAAGTAACGTTTCTGAAGAACTCATACATCAAATGAAAGAAAGAATTGAAGAATTTAAGTTCATAGTTTATGAAAAAAATAAGCAGATTGAACTCCTCGAAAAAAGATTAAACACATAAAAAAAGCCGTCCTAAACAAGACGGCTTTTTATGTATAAATTGAAAAGTTTAATCATTCATCGAAATCAAAAACTCATCGTTATTTCTAGTTTTCTTAAATCGGTCGTTGATAAAATCCATGGCTTCCACCGGATTCATATCGGCCAAATACTTACGCATAATCCACATTCTTTGGATGGTTTTTTCGTCTAATAATAAATCATCACGACGCGTACTTGACGACGTTAAATCGATAGCTGGGAAAATACGTTTGTTGGCAATTTTTCTGTCCAACTGCAATTCCATATTACCAGTTCCTTTAAATTCTTCGAAAATAACTTCGTCCATTTTAGAACCCGTTTCGGTCAATGCTGTTGCAATGATACTCAACGAACCTCCATTTTCTATATTTCGAGCCGCTCCAAAGAAACGTTTTGGTTTTTGCAATGCATTGGCATCCACTCCACCACTCAATACTTTACCTGAAGCAGGTTGTACCGTGTTGTAAGCTCTTGCCAAACGCGTAATCGAATCCAATAAAATCACCACATCGTGACCGCATTCAACCAAACGTTTTGCTTTTTCAAGCACAATGTTGGCCACTTTTACGTGACGATCTGCAGGTTCGTCAAAGGTTGAAGCAATTACTTCACCACGCACACTACGTTGCATGTCGGTTACCTCTTCTGGACGTTCGTCAATCAATAAAACAATCAAATATACTTCTGGATGATTGGCAGCAATAGAGTTAGCAATGTCTTTTAACAACATCGTTTTACCCGTTTTTGGTTGTGCGACAATCATACCACGTTGACCTTTTCCAATAGGAGAAAACAAATCGATGATTCGTGTAGAAATCGAAGCGTTTTTACCAGCCAAATTGAATTTTACTTCTGGAAATAAAGGCGTTAAATGTTCGAATGAAACTCGGTCACGTACCACTTGTGGGTCGTGTCCGTTGATTTTTAAAACGCGTACCAATGGAAAGAATTTCTCCCCTTCTTTTGGAGGACGCACCACACCTTTTACAGTATCGCCTGTTTTTAATCCGAACAAGCGAATTTGTGAGGTTGACAAATAAATATCATCAGGTGACGCTAAATAATTATAATCTGAAGAACGCAAAAATCCGTACCCGTCAGGCATCATTTCTAAAACACCTTCGCTTTCGATAATTCCGTCAAATTCGTAATCCGAATCTCTGAAATTATTGCTCTTTTTGTTTTTGAAATTGGGGTTTTGATTCGGATTTTGGTTGCCGTTTGGCTCCGACCTGTTACCGTTTCCGTTCTGATTTGGATTATTTTGTTTGTGCTTTTGATTTGGATTTTGACCTTTTTGAGGTTGCTCCGACTGTTCGTTATTGTTCGACTCTTCGGCTATTTCAACTGTAGTTTCTTCTGAATTCTCAGCTGATTGGGGCTGTTGTTGATTCGGATTATTGTTTGGTTTTACAAACTTTTCCTTCTTCTTAAAATTTGGATTTTTATTCGGATTTTCGTTTACTATCGGTTCCTCAACAGTGGTGATTTCTGGAGTTTTTTCTTCTGAAAATAAATTTTGATTATTGGTCTCAGGAGCTCTTTTTTCAATTGTAATTCGCGCTCTTTTAGGCTTGTCATCGGCCTCTATTGGCGCTTTCTTTTCTTTTGCAATTTTCACTGGAGCTTCCTTCTTGGCAGTTGGTGTATTGTCCGAACTAGCCGCTTGTTGAGCAATAATCATCTCGATCAAAGCCTCTTTTTTTACTCCAGCAAATTTTATGGTTTTAGCCAATTTGGCAATATCTTGAAGCTCAGACAGCTTCATTTCTTTTAATGCAGAACTATCAAACATAAATGTTTATATATAATTTTAAAATTGAATAACAATACTCTAATGTGTAGTGATTTTTTTCTGTGGAAATGTCCGTGTTTATGAAGTACTTACGGATTTGTTATGCAATAATACGAATAATTTTCATTCATGCAATAGTTTTTCTAAAAAAGAAAATATATTTTTGCTTCACATTTACAAGTGATATGTTACAACGAATTCAAACTGTTTACCTGATTATTGCCTTTATTGCAACCGGAATTCTTCCGTTTGTTTTTCCACTATGGAAAGAAGCAGACAAAGAAGTCTTTTTTATGAGCAACATGCTTTATTCTGTATTTTTTGGTTTGAGTACAACATTATCGTTATTGAGTATCATTTCGTTTAAAAAGAGACAACAACAATTTGTCATGGGCAGATTGAATATCATATTGAATTTAATTTTATTAGGATTATTTGTATATCGTTCACTAAATGTATCTGGAGAAACAGCGTTAGTTTCTGAGAAAGGTATTGGGATGTTCTTACCTATCATTTCTATCGTTATGCTAGTTTTGGCCAACAAAGCTATCAAGAAGGATGAAGATCTCGTAAAATCTGTGGACCGATTGAGATAAACCTATAAACTTAGTTTATTTAGTGCGTTAAATCCGAAGCGAAAGTTTCGGATTTTTTTTATGGCGTTGCGCAAGCGCCGGGCTTTCCACTTCAAGTCCTCGCTCGTTCCTCGCTGTGGGCTTTACGCTGCAATCCCTAACGCGAGCAACTACTTCTTCCCTATCTCAATTATCTCCAGTTTCTCGATTTTATCCCCATCAATTTCAAAACGCAACATCGTTCGCACTTGGTGAAATCCGTAAATGCCACAAGCACCCGGATTCATATGCAACAAAATCAATGTCTTATCAAACTGCACTTTTAAAATATGCGAATGGCCACAAATGAACAATTTCGGTGGGTTTTTCTTGATTTCTTCCCGAATCAACTGATTGTACTTTCCGGGATAACCACCAATATGCGTAATCCAAACATCGACACCTTCGCACATGAATCGGTTGTTTAGCGGAAATTCCATTCGTGCTTTATCATCATCGATATTTCCATAAACGGCACGAAGTGGTTTCAGTTTTTTTAAAGTGTCTGTTACTACTAAATCACCAATGTCACCCGCATGCCAAACCTCATCCGCTTGACGGACATACTTTAAAATCGTATCGTCAATGTGACTGTGTGTATCGGAAAGTAGGAGAATTTTTTTCAATTTTTTGTGTGGCTGAGTGACAGAGTTGCTGAGTTGCTGAGCACAAATATAGTAAATGAATTTAGCAAAATTTTACACATTAAATCAATTAAAAACTTTGTAAATTTGACGTCAATTAAATTATGAACACTGATAACTAATATCCAAATTGAGATATTTCCTCGAACTCGCATACAACGGCTCAAAGTATCACGGTTGGCAGTACCAACCCAATGCTAGTTCTGTACAAGAAACACTCAACAAAGCATTGTCTACCATTTTAAAATCGACCATCGATAGTGTAGGTGCAGGTCGAACCGATACTGGTGTGCACGCCAAACAAATGTTTGCCCATTTTGATTTCGATTCTGAAATTAATGAAACGCAATTGGTGCACAAACTCAATTCGTTTTTACCAAAAGACATTGCCGTTTTCAATATTCATTTGGTTCATGACGACGCTCACGCCCGATTTGATGCCACCAAAAGAACTTATGAATACCATATTCACCAACAAAAAGACGTTTTTGAAAATGAAAACAGTTGGTACTATCAGAACGAATTGCATATTGAAAAAATGAACCAAGCCTGTACTATTCTTTTTGAAAATACCGATTTTGAATGCTTCTCTAAAGTGAATACCGATGTCAATACGTTCAATTGTAAAATATACGAAGCCCATTGGAAGCAAGACAACGACCGATTGGTTTTTACGATTTCAGCGGATCGCTTTTTGAGAAATATGGTACGTGCGATTGTGGGCACGATGGTCAACATTGGATTGGAAAAAGTAAGTTTAGACGATTTTACAAAAATCATTGAAAGCAAAGACCGAAATCAAGCCGGATTTTCAGTTCCTGCTCACGGATTGTACCTGACCAAAATTGAATACGATTATATTGCTAATACAAACTCAGTAACTCAATAACTCAGCCACTCAAAAAAATGAAGGCAAAAGCATTCGATACCAATCTTTTTAAAAGAATATTAAAATACACCAAGCCTTATAAAAAAAGGTTCAATGGTGTTATTTTCTTTGCCGTTTCATTGGCATTTTTTGCTGCCTTTCGCCCTTTTTTGTTGAAACATACTGTCAATGATTATTTAAAGACAAAAGACGAACACGGTCTTCTCATTTATATAATTTTCATGGCAATTGTACTGCTGATGGAAGTGCTGACTCAGTTTTACTTTGTCTTTTGGGCAAACTGGCTTGGGCAAGACATCATCAAAGACATCCGTACCAAACTTTTCCAACACATGCTGAGTTTCCGTATGAAGTACTTTGATAACGCTCCGGTAGGATTATTGGTAACCCGTTCCGTTTCCGATATTGAACAGATAGCCCGTATTTTCAGTCAGGGATTGTTCATGATTATAAGTGATTTACTTAAGATGGTTGCCGTTTTGGTCTTTATGTTTTTTATGAATTGGAACTTGTCATTGATTGTTGTTATTGCAATGCCTATCTTAGTTTACATAACCAGTATCTTTCAAAAAAAGATGCAAATCGTTTTTGAAGAAGTGCGAACTCAAGTTGCCAATCTAAATACTTTTGTGCAGGAACGTGTCACCGGAATGAAAATCGTACAGCTTTTCAACAGGGAAACTATTGAATATGAAAAATTCAAGGAAATCAACGACAAACACAACCGTGCGTGGATTAAGAATATTTTGTACAACTCGATATTTTTCCCAATTGCCGATATTATTTCGTCATTGACCTTAGGTGCTGTAGTTATTTTTGCAGGCTTTCATATTATAGATGGCAAAAACACAACCGATATTGGCGATATTTTTTCATACACCATGTTCATCGGAATGCTCTTCAACCCATTGCGACAAATTGCCGATAAATTCAACGAAATGCAAATGGGAATGATAGCTGCCAATCGCGTTTTTGACATTTTAGACACCGATGAAGATGTGCAGCAAAATGGTACTGTAGAAGCCTCTCATTTTGAAGGACACCTCCGTTTTGAAAACGTTCGTTTTAGTTACATCAAAGATGAAGAAGTCTTAAAAGGTATTACTCTAAACGTCAAAGCGGGCGAAACTATCGCCATCGTTGGTGCTACCGGCGCAGGAAAATCGACTATCATTAACTTGCTGAACCGTTTTTACGAAATCGATTCGGGTGCCATTTACATCGACAATCAAAACATCAACGAGTTTACATTGGAGAGTTTGCGGACACAAATTGCTGTTGTTTTACAAGATGTTTTTCTTTTTTCGGATACGATTCTCAACAACATCACACTCAACGATACTTCGATTTCCAAAGAAACCGTACTCAAAGCAGCCAAAAAAATTGGCGTTCACGATTTTATTATGAGCTTGCCTAGTGGTTATGATTTTGATGTGAAAGAACGCGGTGTTATGTTATCCTCTGGACAACGCCAACTCATTGCTTTTTTACGGGCCTATGTGAGCAATCCGAGTATTTTAATTTTGGATGAAGCTACCTCGTCTATCGACACCTATTCAGAAGAATTAATCCAACGCGCTACCGAAACCATCACAAAAGGACGAACGTCTATTGTAATTGCACACCGATTAGCAACCATTGTCAATGCCGATAAAATCATCGTCATGGATAAAGGCCAAATTGTAGAAGAAGGCAGTCATTTTGAACTGCTCAACAAATCCGAAGGCTATTACAAAAACTTATACGATTCGCAATTTTCCGTTGACCTTGAAACCGATTTAAATTAAAACCACTACTTATGGCATTCACTATTGCAATTTCCGAAAACAGAACTCCGTTACAATCCAACCGTTGGATGCAATTTTTTATTCTGATTTTCATTGGCTGTTGGATCAATTCCTACATTGGAAACACCGATACCGCCAATTGGTTGCTCGAAAATACTTTGGTTTTTTTATTCCTCGGATTTTTAATTTTCACCTACAAAAAATTCCAATTCAGCGATGTAAGCTACTTACTCATTTGCGTTTATTTGTGTCTTCACGTTTATGGCTCCAAATACACTTACGCCGAAAACCCTTTTGGATATTGGCTTAAAGACTATTTCGACTTGTCGCGAAACCATTACGACCGAATTGTGCATTTCAGTTTCGGATTTTTATTAGCTTACCCAATGCGCGAACTGTTTTTAAAGTGGCTCCAATTCCCAAGTTGGGTAGCATGGACATTACCCATCGAAATCACACTTTCCATCAGCGGCTTTTATGAACTCATTGAATGGGCTGTTGCCGACATTTTTTTCAAAGCACAAGGCGATGCCTATTTGGGTACACAAGGTGACATTTGGGACGCACAAAAAGATATTTTCTTAGCTTTTTCTGGAGCAATAATAGCCACCACGATTGTCTCTTTAATCCGGAAATTTAGTAATATCAAATAAGTCATTTTTTAAAAATCAAATCAACACATAAACAAACAACCACATCAACATATTTTAAAAATATTTCCGTAAATTCGCAACTTCAAATTAACACTATAGAAAACACAATATGAAATACGATATCATTGTTTTAGGAAGTGGTCCTGGTGGTTATGTTACTGCCATTAGAGCATCACAATTGGGCTTCAAAGTAGCCGTTATCGAAAAAGAAAACCTAGGCGGCGTTTGCTTAAATTGGGGTTGTATTCCAACCAAAGCATTGCTAAAATCAGCTCAGGTTTTTGATTACCTAAAACATGCTTCCGATTATGGTTTGACCGTAAAAGAATTCGACAAAGACTTCAATGCTGTAGTTTCAAGAAGCCGTGGCGTTGCCGATGGCATGAGCAAAGGTGTTCAATTTCTTATGAAAAAGAACAAAATTGATGTCATTGAAGGTTTCGGAAAAGTAAAACTAGGTAAAAAAGTTGACGTTACAGCTGCCGACGGAAAAGTAACCGAATATTCTGCCGATCACATTATCATTGCAACGGGCGCACGTTCACGCGAATTACCTAACTTACCACAAGATGGTGTAAAAGTAATTGGTTACCGTCAAGCAATGACATTACCAACGCAACCAAAATCGATGATTATTGTTGGTTCTGGTGCAATTGGAGTCGAATTTGCTCACTTTTATAATGCCATGGGAACCGACGTTACCATAGTAGAATTCATGCCGAACATCGTTCCAGTAGAAGACGAAGACATCTCGAAACAAATGGAGCGTTCAATGAAGAAAACAGGTGTAAAAATCATGACTTCTTCTTCTGTTGAAAGAATCGATACGTCTGGTAAAGGAGTAAAAGCTTTTGTAAAAACAGCCAAAGGTGAAGAAGTACTTGAAGCTGACATCTTGCTTTCGGCAGTCGGAATCAAAACCAATATCGAAA
Source organism: Bacteroidota bacterium (assembly GCA_040385945.1). GTDB lineage: Bacteria > Bacteroidota > Bacteroidia > Flavobacteriales > Flavobacteriaceae > Flavobacterium. The sequence goes on along the minus strand of JAZKGN010000058.1, from coordinate 1,048 downwards.
ACATTGGACTAGAAGAAGTTGGTATCGCTACCGATAAAGATAAAATCTTAGTCAATGCTTACAATCAAACTAACGTTCCTGGTTATTATGCTATTGGCGATATCACTCCAGGACAAGCATTGGCACACGTGGCTTCTGCTGAAGGAATCAATTGTGTAGAAAAAATTGCAGGTTTGCATGTAGAGCCAATCGATTATGGTAATGTTCCGGGTTGTACCTATGCTACTCCAGAAATTGCTTCTGTTGGTTTGACCGAAAAACAAGCCAAAGAAAAAGGATACGAATTAAAAATCGGTAAATTTCCTTTCACAGCTTCTGGAAAAGCGAAAGCGGCTGGTACGCCAGACGGATTTGTAAAAGTGATTTTCGATGCCAAATACGGCGAATGGTTGGGTTGTCACATGATTGGTGCTGGTGTTACCGATATGATTGCTGAAGCAGTTGTAGCGCGTAAATTAGAAACCACAGGACACGAAATCTTAAAATCAATTCATCCACATCCAACGATGAGTGAAGCGGTGATGGAAGCAGTGGCAGATGCGTATGGTGAAGTGATTCATTTATAAGATAGAAGTACGATATTCGAAGTACGAAGTTTTAAATATAGAATCCGTTTTGTGAAAGCAAGACGGATTTTTTATTTTAGTATATTTGCCCAAGTTCAAAACCAACAAAACTAAATTTACACCTATGACATTTTTAAAAAAATTATCCTTACTTGCGTTGACATTGCTTCCATTTGTAACCTTTTCACAAACTGGTTTTATCGAAATTGAAGTCAGAGATTCGGTTCAAATAAAAGCAACTTCTTTCGAATATGTTATTGCATTGGAAGAAGATTACAATATGGTAGTTGAAGATATCGAAGCCGATGAAAACATCAACGAGATGAAAAGCAAAAACCAAGAAAAAATGCGCCTCAACACATTGGAGAATTTTTTAAAAAACAACAAATACAATTACATTTCATTGGCCGATTCTAACTATGAAGTGAATGGCAAAAACAATCTTTTCCGAATGAATAACGGCTTCAAATTAACGCTTTCTT
>JAZKGN010000057.1:4020-5836 GCA_040385945.1 Bacteroidota bacterium | reverse complement strand
TATTCGTGCGATTGATTGGAATGTAACCGCACGTTACAACGAAGCGCACGTAAAGGTTTTTGAAGAAGAACGTGAATTGACCATGATGTTAATGGTTGATATTTCGGGTTCGGAAAGTTTCGGGACAAAAAATCAGTTGAAAAGCGAAATCGTAACCGAAATTGCGGCAACAATGGCATTTTCGGCAACACAAAACAATGACAAAATTGGATTGGTTTTGTTTTCCGATCAAATCGAATTGTACATTCCGCCTAAAAAAGGAAAATCACATGTACTGCGAATTATTCGGGAATTGATAGAATTCCAACCTAAAAGCAAAAAAACCGATTTGTCACAAGCCTTGAAATTTTTATCGGCAACTCAGAAAAAGAAAGCGATTGTTTTTGTGATTTCCGATTTTATGGTAGAGGAAGATTACGAAAAAACATTAAAAATTGCGAGCAAAAAGCACGACATCACTGGCGTAAGAGTGTATGATATTCGTGAAGAAAAAATGCCAAATATTGGAATGGTCGAAATGGAAGACGCCGAATCGGGCGAAATTTTAGTTGTTGATACTAGTTCAAAAAGCACACGAATGAATTACGAAAAAAACTACCAAGAAAGAGTCAATTATTTCAAGGATATTTTTTCAAAATGTGGATCGGGCACTGTCAATACTAGAGTTGATGAAAGTTACGTAACCAAATTATTAGGCTATTTTAAATCGAGATAAAGATTTAACAAACAAATGAAATTCAAATTACAGATACTATTCTTTCTACTAACAACGTCCCTTTTTGCACAAAAAGTCACGACCTCTATCGATACCAATAAAAATAAAATTGGTGGCGAATTCAAGTTGACCATAAAAGCAGAAGTCGATACACTTTCGAAAGTAATTTTCCCAAAAGCCAAAATCATTGGTGCGTTGGAAGTCATCGAATCGTATAAAATCGACACCATAAAAAAAGGAAGTCGTTATGAATTGATCAAAAAATACGGACTAACTCAATTCGATTCAGGCAAATATATCATTCCGAGATTACCGATTTTAATCAACGGAAAACCTGTTTTTTCCGATAGCTTAAAAATTGAAATCAACGATGTAAAAGTCGACACCTTAAAGCAACGCATGTACGATATAAAAAACATCGCTACAGCAGAAAGCACAAGCGATTGGTGGAAATACCTTCTCGGATTAGTAGTGATTTTAGGAGTCTTATTTTTAGCTTTTTGGTTGTATAAAAAGTATCAAAAAAGAGAAAAACCAGTCGAAATTGTTTTTACTTCTCCTATTGAAAAAGCCACTTCGTTATTGTTACAATTAGAATCGAAAGAGTTATGGCAGAAAGGTGAAATCAAATCGTATTATTCCGAATTGACCGATATTGCCAGAACATACATCGAAGAAGAAATCAAAATTCCAGCCATGGAAAGCACCACTTCGGAACTGATTGTTAGTTTGCGACAAGTTGCCAAAAGCAAAAAATTAAAACTCTCAGCAACAACGCTCGAGAATTTAGAAAAAGTGTTGATGCAAGCCGATTTGGTAAAATTCGCCAAAGTGAAACCACTCGATTACGAAATTGAAGAAGATAAAAAACGCATTTCCAGCTCAATTGTTACCATCCATAATTCGATTCCAGTTGTAGTGGAAGAGACAGACGAATTGCAACAATGGAACGAAGAACAAAAAGAATTGGCGCGTTTAAAGAAATTGAAAAAACAAAAACAAAAACGCATTTTCACCGGAATTGGAATTGCTGCTTTTTTGATTGTTGGAACACTCGGAATTGTAACTGCCGTTAAAGGATTCGATTTTGTAAAAGACAAT
>JAZKGN010000057.1:0-3920 GCA_040385945.1 Bacteroidota bacterium | reverse complement strand
GGCGGTTTGCAACAAATCATCATCATGCACAAAGAAGAAGATAAATACGGAAAACAAATTATGGAAAGGGTTTTAAATTCGGTAGAACTTAAACAAGCAGAGCAATAATGATGAACGATATTTCTTTTTTAAATCCCGAATTTTTCTGGTTGTTTTTACTACTTCCATTCGCTATTGTATGGCAAATTTGGAAGCGTCATCAGCAAACGCCAACCTTGAAAATAAGTTCAATAAGTGGATTCAAAAAATCAACCTCTTTTTTAGCCAAACTAAAACCGTATTTATTTGTATTGCGATTGTTGGCATTGAGTTCGTTAATTGTTGCCATGGCGCGACCAAGAACGGTCGACATCAGCAACCAAACAAAAACAACCAAAGGAATTGATATCGTCATGGCGATTGACGTTTCGGGAAGTATGCTTGCCAAAGATTTGAAACCTAACCGAATGGAAGCTTTGAAAGAAGTTGCTACAAATTTTGTACAAGGCAGACCCAACGATCGAATCGGAATTGTAGTGTATGCAGCAGAAGCTTACACCAAAACGCCAGTTACTAGCGATAAAGCAATTGTTGAAGAAGCGATTAAAGGGATTAAATACGATAATGTAATTCAAGACGGAACCGGAATCGGAATGGGTTTGACCACAGCTGTCAACCGATTGAAAGACAGCAAAGCCAAAAGCAAGGTGATTATTTTATTGACAGATGGCGTGAACAACGCTGGATTTATAGAACCTGAAACGGCTTCGCAAATTGCTCATGAATACGGAATAAAAGTGTACACGATTTGTATAGGAACCAACGGAATGGCAGAATTCCCGTATGCGTATGCACCAAATGGCGGATTTTTATTCAAAATGATGCCTGTAGAAATTGATGAAGCGTTAATGAGATCTATTGCGAAGAATACGGGAGGAAAATATTTCAGAGCGACTAATAATAGCAAGTTAGAAGCGATTTACCAAGAAATCAATAAATTGGAAACCACCGAAATAGAAGAGTTAAAGTTTTATGATTACGATGAAAAATTTCGCCCATTTGTTTGGCTTGCCGGAATTTTGGTATTAATAGAAATCGGAGCACGAAATACTATTTTTAGAAGCTTTATATAGAAAAGAATATGTACGAATTAGAAGAAAAAGGGTATTTGTATTTGCTGTTTGTAATTCCACTATTGGTCTTGCTTTTTCTATATGTACAGTATTGGAAAAGAAAAAAACAACAGGCTTTTGGGGATTTGGATTTAATCAAAAAATTGAGTCCAGAACGTTCTATTTTTAAACCTATTTTAAAAATGGTTGTAGTGCTTTTGGCATTGACTTGTTTGATTATTGGTTTGGTAAATCCGAAAATGGGAACCAAAATCGAAACCGTAAAACGCGAAGGCATCGACATCGTTTTTGCCATTGACGTTTCTAAAAGTATGTTGGCAGAAGACGTTGCGCCCAACCGTTTGGAAAAAAGCAAGCAACTCGTTTCGCAACTCATCAACCAATTGGGAAGTGACCGAATCGGAATTATTGCTTACTCAGGAAGTGCTTTTCCAGTATTGCCAATAACAACCGATTATAGCGTGGCAAAAATGTTTTTGCAAAGTATGAATCCGAATATGATATCCGCGCAAGGAACATCATTGGATGAAGCGATAAACTTAGCAGCGACTACTTTTTTTGACAAAAAAGACAAGACAAACAAATTGCTGATTTTGATTTCAGACGGAGAAGATCATTCGGAAAATGCTGAAGATGCTGCCGAAGAAGCACAAAAATTAGGCTTAAAAATTATAACGATTGGTGTGGGAAGTGAAAAAGGCGGACCAATTCCTTTGAAAAGAAATGGTATCGTTGATAGTTTTCAAAAAGATAAAAATGGCGAAGTGGTGATTACCAAAAGGAATGCCGAAATATTGACCAAAATAGGTAAAAATTCTAAAGGGTATGTTGATGGAAATAATACTAAAACGGTTTTAGATTTTGTCAAAGGCGCGTTGGATAACATTCAGAAAACCGAATTTGAAGGAACGCAAACCGCCAACTTTCAATCGCAATTTCAATGGTTTTTGGGATTTGGATTTTTCTTGTTAGTATTGGATGTTTTTTTACTAGAGAAAAGAACCAAATGGGTAGAAAAGATGAATTTATTTAATGAAAAAGACGAATGAAAAAGATAATTCTATATAGTTTGTTGTTGTTTTCTTTGGCGATACATGCCCAAGATTCTAGCGCTAGCAAGTCGGCTCTAAAAGACAAAAACTTACCCAATGGGAACGAAGCTTTCGTCGAGAAAAAGTATGCTGACGCCGAAGCCGATTATCGTATATCACAAGCTAAGTTTACCAAAAATGCCAAGTCATCCTATAATTTAGGAAATGCCATTTACAAACAAAAGCAATCGGCAGAAGCCAAATACCAATTTGCAAAAGCCATAAAAAATGCCAAAACAAAACAAGAAAAGCATCAAGCATTTCATAATTTAGGCAACTGTTTGATGAATGAAAAAGACTATTCGGGCGCTGTCGAAACTTATAAAAATGCCTTGCGCAACAATCCAACCGATGAGGAAACGCGTTACAACTACGCACTTGCCAAATTGTATTTAAAAAATAATCCGCCCAAAAAAGACGGAGATGGTAAAGATAAAAAGCAAGACAAAAAAGACGATAAGAAAGACGACAAAGACAAAAAGGACGATAAAAAAGACGACAAGAAGCAAGACAAAAAAGACGATAAAAATAAAGAAGGTCAAAACGATAAAGATAAAAAAGACGATAAAAACCAAGGCAAACCAAAAGAAAACCCTGGAGGAATGTCGAAACAACGAGTAGAAAGTTTACTCGACGCGGTGAATAACGAAGAGAAAAAAGTACAGGATAAGGTCAACTTGCAAAAAGCAAAAGCCAATCCGAAAAAAGCAGAAAAAGACTGGTAATCAAATTACTATTACAATTTGAAAATGAAACGACTATTATTACTATTATTACTTAACTATGCTGCGTTTGCTCAAGTACAATTTGATGCAAAAGTGAGTAGGAATTCTTTGGGATTAAACGAACGCCTTCGTATCGATTTTTCTATGAATGCCGATGGCGATAATTTTAATCCGCCCAACTTTGAAGCCTGCGGATTTAAAGTAATTTCTGGCCCAAGTCAAATGGTAAGCCAATCATGGGTTAACGGTCGAAGTTCTTTCAATAAAGCCTATTCGTACACTTTAATGCCTTTGCGAAAAGGAAATTTGGTCATCCGACAAGCGTCTATTGAAATCAACGGACAAACCTATAAAACCACGCCAATTCAAATCAATGTAACCAATGCTATCGATTTACCTAAAGATCCGAATCAGGAACCTATGGTAAGAGCCGATAACAATTTGTATTTGGTTGCCGATATTTCGAAAGCCAATCCGTATGTAAACGAACCAATTACGGTTGTGTATAAACTGTATTTTAGTTACAACATCGGAATCACAAATTGGCGCGAATTGAACAAACCCAAGTACAATGATTTTTGGAGTCAGAACATCGACATCAAACAATTGGTTGCCGAAGAAGGTATGTTCAAAGGCGAACGTTTTCGTTATGTAGTGCTAAGAAAAACCGTGTTGTACCCACAAAAATCAGGTAAATTAGAAATTGAACCTTTGTCGTTGGATATCGATTGTGAAGTGCCTTCGGGAAGAAGAAACGCTTGGGGACAACAATTGCTAACTCAAGACAGTAAAAGAGTATCAGCAGGAAGTAAAATCATTAGCGTAAAAGCCTTGCCAGAAGCAGGAAAACCAGCTGATTTTTCAGGCGCTGTGGGTAAATTTGATTTTAAAGTGATTCCGTCAAGAACGACTTTGCAAAATGGCGAATCACTCGAATTAAAAGTGAGTGTTACAGGAACTGGGAATTTAAAATTGTTTACACTTCCAAAACC
>JAZKGN010000056.1:0-9245 GCA_040385945.1 Bacteroidota bacterium | reverse complement strand
TATGTTAATTTTTATTTCAGTTTGCGAAAATACAATTATCTGTGAAATAATAATAAAAGTGACCTTATATTTTACAATAAAAAGTGATTTTTTTTTCTTTTTAGTCTGTAATGGTCATTTTCACCAATTCTATTTTGGTATTTGAAGCTTCTTCAATCAGGAAATGAAAGTTTTCGATGGCAATTTGATCGCCTTTTTGAGGTATTTCTTTTGTAAAATCGACAATAAATCCGCCAAGCGTTCCGTACGAATCATTTTCGGGAATGTTTAATTTGTATTCTTCGTTGATATAATTTACATCCAAACGAGCAGAAAACAAATAAGTATTGTCATCCAATTTCTTTTCTATAAGTTCTTCATCTTTATCGTGTTCGTCTTCAATTTCGCCAAAAAGCTCTTCGATAATATCTTCAACAGTTACGATTCCAGAAGTGCCACCGTATTCATCCAAAATAACGGCTACACTTTTCCTTTTTTTGGTTAATAAATTCAAGACATCTTTGACAAAAATAGTTTCCGGAACAAACTCAACCGGAATCATAATGGCTTTGATGCTTTTGGGTTTTTTGAACAATTCGAACGAATGCACATAACCTAAAATATCATCAAGCGAATTTTGATAAATAAGTATTTTAGAATAACCTGTTTGCACGAATAACTCTCGGAGTTGCGCTACAGAATTGTGCAATTCGACCGCCACCAATTCGGTTCGTGGCGTCATAATATCTCTGGCTTTTACACCAGAAAATTCCAATGCGTTTTGAAAAATTTGTATTTCCGAGTCGACTTCTTCATGATCTTCTACTGAGCTCATTTGCTCGTTGATGTAATTTCCGAGTTCGACTTTACTAAAAAAAGACGGAATATAATCGCCTTCGGTTTTAAAGAATTTCTTCAAAATAAAATCGGAAATCCAAATAATAAACGACGAGATATAATTGAAAAAAACGTAAAACACATAACTCGGAACAGCAAAAAACTTCATCAAGCTGTTGGCATAAATCTGAAAAAAAACTTTCGGTAAAAACTCCGATGTGATTAAAACAATCAAAGTTGAAATTACCGTTTGCAGTAAAAGATTGGAAAAATCGGTCAAATGATAATCAAACGTATGAATCCATTTCATAACCAAATCACCCATAAAAAATCCGTAAACAACCAACGAAACATTGTTTCCCACAAGCATGGTAGCAATGAATTTAGACGGTTTTTCGGTAATTTTTGTTAGAATTTTGGACAGAAAATTATCTTGCTTTTTTTCAATTTCAAGATAAATTTTATTGGAAGAAATATACGCTATTTCCATTCCGGCGAAGAAAGCACATAACAATAAACAGCCTATTATTATTGCTATTTCCATTTACGGATTGCTTTGGTTATTTGGGTTGTTTTGCTTGTTTCTGTCTTGAAATTTTTTGTCGAAACGATTTCTGAAGAAGTACATAAAAAAAGCAGTTCCGGCAAGAATGATTTCTAACCAAGGAGTTTGCGCTTCATCCTTTTTCATAAAAGCAGCATAAAGCATCACAAAACCAACAATAAGGTAAAGGTATTTTGTAATTCTAAGATAGTTCATAGTGTTATGGATTTTCAAAAACTTCTCCCGAAATTTTTTGTGAATTTATAATTTTAAAATCTTTACTAAAATCGATTCCTTCACCAAAAGAAACGCCTTTTGGATCTGTAAATTTATATCTTTTTTCGGTATAAAACCACTGGTTTTTTTGGTCATAATACAATTGCTCGGTTTCTAACAATTGTCCGGTTTCATTGGTGATTTTGACACTTCCTTGCAAGTCGATAATGTCGGTTTCTTTGTAGGTTACAGCATATTTGGATGTTACAAAGGTTCGCTTTGCCTTTTCATCAAAAAGCGTCACGTTTATTCCGTTTGGAAATTCGGTAAACGGAAAGCTCACTGTTGCATAATCGAGCATTCGTGGACTCACTAAAATGGCTTTAATTTTGCCCGAATCGGTGTATTTTAGATTGATAGTATCGGCTTGACCGCTCGGTGTAAATTCGGAGATATTTGATTTTTGAACTTCTTTAAAATTGCTCTCACAAGAAAATAACGAAACCACAATTGCAGTAACGAGACAAAAAGGAATAGCTTTATTTAAATTAAAGTTCATTGGTTAAAACGGCACTGTTTCGTTTATCCAACAGCCAACTTTGATTGCTCCTCCAGCTTTTTTAATCTCGTCAAATTCTTCTTTTGTTGGACTATTTTTAGTGTACTCTTTTGCTAATTGATCAGCAGTAGTTTTTAATTTTGGCTCTACTTGACCCGCTTTTTGCACCGTAAGATTCGCCAATTGATAAATGGCTTTTTGTTGCAACGGTGAAGCGCCACATTCGGTAGCCGAATTCGCATAAATGTTGGCTAATAAAATATAATAGGAGCCTTTTTTTGGATTGTTTTCAATCGCAGATGCAATCATTTTTCTAGCTTGTTCCTTATCGGAAGCTGAGAGAATGGTAGCTACGGTGTAATAAATTTTAGCCTTTTCAAACCGGTTTGTAGTTAAAGTTGCCGCTTGCTCAAAATAAGGAATCGCTACTTTTTGATTTCGGTTTTTTACATTATAATTACCCAAATGATATGCCGATTGTGAACTCGGTTTTAATTGGTGCAATTGTGTTGCAATTTTTCCGAAAATAGGAGTCGCAGCACATTTTTCTGAAAGTAAATTTGCCGTTGTTTCTAACCATTCTGTATTTTGCATGTTGGCATCAAACTTTTTTTCTGCCATAGCAATTAAATTTTCAGGAACTAAAAGTGGCGCGACTAACGACTTACATGACTTACTTGCATTATTAAACTCGACTGCTTTTTCAGGATGCAACACTTTGTTCTTTTCGATTGCAATTAGTACATCGTTGTATTTTTCTAACAATTGCTCAAGTGAGATGTTTTCTTTCTTGCTTGTATAATTGTCGTTATACAATTTGAAGTAAATAAATAACGAATTCGCAGTAGTAAATTGATCTGGGTTTGAAGTAAACGCTTTGTTTAAAAAAGCATAAATTTCGGCATCAGAACCTTTATTGTTGTCATACAAAAGCATCGCTTTATTGACTAAATTCCCATTTTTATTGTTTGGAAAATTCGCATCGTACTGATCGTACAACTTTATTAAATCGCGAATAGCGACTTCTTTTTTATCTGCTGCAGCTACATCCACTTCGTTCTTTAGTGTTGTAATTCCAAACAAATATAAATCCTCACTTTGCGAAGGGCATTTCTTTCTTAAAAGTGATAACGGTTCAACAGCTTGCTTATATTTTCCATCTTTTACAAGCTGAGAAAATTCCTTTTGTTTTTCAACACAATTGATTTCTTGTGAATAAACAAATCCAAAACTCATTAGATAAACTAAAAAAAATAAGGTTGCTTTCATTGTAAATACTATTTAAATTAATCGTACTTTCTTTTTATAAACCATCTATCGTTAAACGATAATCCTATGCTAATGTTAGTATAATTTTCTTGAATAAGACCTGATTTTGTGGTCCCTCTTTGACCAAATTCAAAGCCAAGGTTTAGGTTTGAAAAAGCATTTCCAAATGGGAATCCGAATCCAAATGACACCGCAGCATCATTAATGGCATGTTCATTAATCACCAATCCTGTATTTTCATATCTAAATCCACCTCTGTAGGTTATTCTCTTCCAATAATCAGAAAACGAATTGTATTTCGGAATAAAAAATCCACCTACACTTACTTTGGCTCCATTTTCAAATCTTACATCGTTGATGTCTTCAAATCGATTGCCCATATCGCTACTGTTTTGTAGTGTCAATTCGGCACCTAAAAACCATTTTTTTAAATCTCCAATACCCGAACCTAAACTTAATTTACTTGGAAGTTTTAATTTTGTATCTGATATTGGTGCGATATATGGGTCGCCATATTCAAATTCCCCTCCAGATATTATTTGAACGGTACTTATAGTTCTTTCATTTTTTAGTGTCAAATTGGCTTGTGGAGCAAACGTCAATCCGCTGAAGAAATTTACTTTAGAATTTATTTTTCTCTGATAAGAAACCCCAAAGTTCAAACTCAATCCACTAACACTAGACGTATTTGTTTCTTTTGTTCCCAATTGAATATCAGCTTGCGAGGTTACTTTTTTAGTTTCTATTGTACCAAAATTATATTGCAAATCACCACCAATACTAAAGTTAGAATTTATTTTATAGCTTAATGTTGTATACACTCTATTAATACCACCTTTCCCTTCAAATCGATTTTCTTGAGCTAATTCGTAATTGTAATTTCTTACCGTATAGCCAACCGATGAAAATGGAACCAATCCAAATCCAACACTAAAACTTTTAGCTGGTAATGCAATCGCTAAATAATCGATAGACGTTCGTTGTGCTTTTTCATTTTGGGTTGTTGTTTTGAGTTTCGTTGGAGAAAAAGTTCCTCCAACCGAAAATGCCGTAAGTTTTATACTAGATAAAAGAGCTGGATTTTGAATATTGATGTGAATACTGTCAGGAACAAAAGACAAACCTCCCATGGCTCGATTTTCATTTGTGCCTTTAAATCGAACGTCTCCAATTCCGTAAAAAGAGTAAGGAGATGAAGTACCTTGTTGAGCGAACGTAACTAAAGACAAAAGCAAAAATACGCTTAGACTAACTTTTTTAATCATTGTTATTGTGTTGAAATAGTTGATTCAAACTTTCTAGCAGAAAATTTTGATTGGCAAAGATGGTATTTTTTAATCGTTTAGCCAAAAAATCTGTGTCGCCTCCCGTTAAAATTATGATAAAGTTTTTATAGGTATTAGAATAGGTATTGATAAAACCGTCTATTTCTAAAGTCAATCCGTTTATTATTCCAGAATGTATCGATTGATTGGTACTGTCTCCAACAAAACCATCGGGCTCTTCTTTACTTAATAACGGCAAATTAGCTGTGTAATTATGCAATGCTTCATACCGCAATCGAATGCCTGGCGAAATGGCTCCTCCTAGATAATTATCGTTTTCGTCAATAAAATCGTAGGTAACACAAGTTCCAGCATCAATAACCAACCTATTTTGTTTTGGATAATTTAAAACCGCTCCAGCTGATAAAACCAATCGATCAATTCCTAACGTTTTTGGAGTACTGTATAAATTTTGAAATGGAAAATTACTGTCGCTAGTGACAAACCTCACTTTTACTTTCTTTTCGAAATATAAAAAGGTGTTTTTATCTATTTTTCCAACAGAAGCCACTATCATATTTTTGATTACTGGATATGTTACCAGAATTTTTTCAATCGTATTTTTGAATTGACTCAAGTCGAAAATTTCTTTACTTAAAAGCGTATTGTTCTCAAAAACAGCTGCTTTGACTTTGGTATTTCCGACATCGATTGCTAAAAGCATAAGGGTTCGTTTTAAAATACAAAGTTACGATAGATTTTTTTTAATAAATGTTTTGAATAAAGTAAAAATGATTCTATATTTGCACCCGCATTAGCGAGGTACCTTAGCTCAGATGGTAGAGCAATGGACTGAAAATCCATGTGTCCCTGGTTCGATCCCTGGAGGTACCACAAAAACCCGAATAGTCATTATTCGGGTTTTTTGTTTTATTATTGTTTCTTGATATGCAGAATTTCAAATACGACATACTTATTGTTGGAGGTGGCGCAGCTGGTTTTTTTACGGCGATTAACATTGTTGAAAAAAATCCACAGTTAAAAGTCGCTATTTTGGAACGCGGAAAAGAAGTGCTTTCTAAAGTACGAGTTTCTGGCGGCGGACGGTGCAATGTTACGCATGCGTGTTTTGTTCCGAATGATTTAGTGAAATTTTATCCTAGAGGCGAAAAAGAATTGCGTGGTCCTTTCCATCAATTTTGTTCTGGCGATACGATAGAATGGTTTGAAAAACATGGTGTCGAATTAAAAATTGAGGACGACGGACGCATGTTTCCCGTTTCCGATTCATCGCAAACCATTATCGATTGCTTTTTAAATACTACCAAAAAACTTGGCATTAATGTGCTTACAGGTCAAAGTGTACAATCAATATTCAAAGCCACAGATTATTGGAAAGTCGCCACAAACCACGAAAATTACTCTTGTCAAAAATTGATACTGACTACAGGTAGCAATCCGAAAATTTGGGAAATGCTTACTGAGATGGGACATTCGATAGTTGCTCCTGTACCTTCTTTATTTACTTTCAACATCAAAGACAAACGTATCAAAGACTTAATGGGCGTTTCGGCTTTGGCATCGGTAAAAGTTAAAAACTCAAGATTAGAAGCATCCGGACCTTTATTAATTACCCATTGGGGAATGAGTGGTCCCGGAATTTTACGACTTTCTGCTTGGGGCGCACGCGAGTTATTTGACAAGAATTATCAGTTTGCGATACAGGTAAATTGGTTGCATGATATGACAATAGAAGAAGCTGAAATTAAACTAAAAGAGCTTAAGCAAGAACATTCTAAAAAAGCCGTTTCAAAAAAATCACCGTTTGAATTCCCCAATCGTTTATGGGAAAGTTTGGTGTTGGCGTCTGAAATTAATGAAGAAACGAAATGGGCTGATTTAACCAAAAAACAACTTCAAAATTTAGCCGAACAACTCACAAAAGGCGAATTTCAAGTCAACGGAAAAAGCACTTTTAAGGAAGAATTTGTCACTGCTGGCGGCATCGATTTAAAAGAAATAAACTTTAAAACCATGGAAAGCAAACTTCATGAAAACCTTTATTTTGCTGGTGAAATAGTCAATATAGATGCTATTACTGGCGGATTTAATTTTCAAAATGCATGGACGAGTGGTTTTATTATAGCGGAAGCTATTGGTTAAAATAATCTCTTTTTAATTTAAGTAATTAAAATCATTGTATATTTGGTTTCTATAAATTATCTATACCATGAAAAAACAATTACTCTTCGTTTATATACTCTTTTTTAGTTTTTACCTCGGACATGGTCAGTTCTTTGAAGGCTTTGAGAATACTACTGGACCTGATTTACCTGGTGGACCTTCTCCTTGGACAATGTCTAGTGGCACTTGGCAGGTTTTTGACAATGGCGTTGGTACTGGGCGATGGACCATTAATAATACCACTACAACACCTCCTAATCCTCCTCTAGTATATAGCGGAAGTAATGCAGCATATATGAATAGGGTTCAGACTGGTAGCGGAAATACTTCTGAAAATTATTTGGCTACTCCAGCGATTACAGTTCCTTTAAATGCAAAACTAAGTTTTTATAGCAGAACATTTACCCAAGGGAACCAAGGAACCTTGTATCAAATTAAGGTTTGTCCTGCGACAAGCGTTGCTACAAATCCGTCCAATTATACTACCATTGCCGAATTTAATGAAAATGAAATTAGTGCAGTCTTTAATCTTTATGAGCGAAAAATAATCAATTTACCTGCTAATTTAGTCGGAACCCAAGTGCATATTGCCTTTGTAAGAATGAATACACAGTTAGATACAGCCATTGGCGGCGACAGATGGCTGTTGGATGATGTAGGTGTGTATCAAGGTTGTATGACACCATCAACACTTAATGTTTCTTCTGTAACACAAAATTCTGCTTCACTTTCATGGAATCAATTTGGAGGTGCCAATCAATTTGAAATTGAAGTATTGCCATCTGCTGCAACTCCTACAGGATTTGGAACAACTTACAGCGGTACATTACCTTATGTAGCTACAACCACTTCTTATGGGTCGCCTTTATTACAAATACCTTTAAATCCCAACACAACATATAAATTTTATGTTCGTGCCATTTGTACTGGGAATATTCCTAGTGAATGGACAGGTCCGTTTAACTTCGCAACTACAACCGCACCTCTAGGATGTGGAGGAAATTATGTAGATGCAGGAGGTCCTAATGCAAATTACCCAAACAACAGTACTGCTACCAATGGAACTACAGTAATTTGTCCTTCAACACCTGGAGAGCTAGTAACGGTAAACTTTACTTCATTTACAACACAAGCCGATATTGATGTTTTATATATTTATAATGGTAATGTGGCAAACGTAAATTCATTATTAGGGTCTTTTTCGGGAACCACTTTGCCTCCTAGTTTTACCTCTAGTACAGCAGATGGATGCTTGACTTTTGTTTTTGTGTCCAATGCCACTGTAACCGCTGAAGGTTGGGTTGCAAACATTACTTGTTCGCCACCATCAACATGTCTTAGACCTACTGGATTATTTACGACAGGAATTTCTTCCAATTCTACAACTTTCGGATGGACCAATGTTGGCTCGGCAAGCTCGTGGCAATGTATTGTTTTACCACAGGGTTCACCAGCTCCAACTGCCAATTCGACCGGTTGGGTAACCGCACAGACTAATCCGTTTGTATTTGCTGGATTGAATTCGGCAACCTGCTATACGGCATACGTAAGAAGTGATTGTACTTCATCATTAAACGGTTTGAGTAACTGGTCAGCTGGCGTTGACTTCTGTACAACAGCTGCTCCACCAATTTGTGGTGGTAATTTTGTTGATCAAGGCGGCGTATTTGCCAACTACCCAAACAATTCCAACAGTACCGTAACAATATGCCCCACTGTTCCAGGTGATGAAGTGGCTGTTACTTTTACTTCATTCAGCACCGAAGCCACTTTTGACGCACTGTATGTTTACAGTGGAATTTCTGCAATCAGTTCAGCGCTAATGCCGAGTGGAAATCCGGGTGGAAATGTTCCGGGTGGATTGCCCGGTGGTTATTGGGGCAATACCATTCCAGGGCCTTTCACAGGAGACTTTGCAAATGGTGGCTGTTTGACATTTGTATTCAGAAGCGACAGTGGTGGAAATAGCACTGGCTGGACTGCTAATGTTACTTGTGGAATAAATTCTGAAGTTATTACTTTAGTGGCTTTTGTAGATACCAATAATAATGGTGTAAAAGATACAGGCGAAACGGCTTTCTCAAACGGTTCATTCGTTTCGCAATTGAATGATTCAGGTATCAATAATTATATAACATCTGTTAATGGCAACTACAATATACCTGTTACTAACCTAAGTGACAGTTATGATTTCAGTTATTTGATAAATTCAGAATTAACTACTTATTTTGCTACTTCCACCTCCTACTCTAATATCTCAGTTGTAGATGGAAGCGGAAACACAATTTTGTATTTTCCAATTACAATACTAAGTCCGTATAATGACGTTCGTATTAGTCTTCAGTCAAACAATCCTAGAGCTGGATTTAATTATCCCGTTACTATCATTTAT
>JAZKGN010000055.1:0-14615 GCA_040385945.1 Bacteroidota bacterium | reverse complement strand
GGAACTCACGTTGCCGGAATTGTAGCTCAAGTTAGAGGTAACAATAAAGGTGGCGATGGCGTGGCAACTAATGTTGAAATCATGGCTGTTAGAGCCGTACCTAATGGTGACGAATACGACAAAGACATCGCTTTGGCCATTCGTTATGCTGTAGATAATGGCGCTAAAGTAATCAATGGTAGTTTTGGAAAAGACTATTCTCCACACAAAGAATGGGTTTGGGATGCGATAAAATATGCTGCAAGCAAAGACGTTTTAATTGTTCATGCTTCTGGTAATGATGCTAAAGACGTAGATGTAGAACCAAATTTTCCGTCTGACGAAAAAAACAAAGTAGAATTTGCCGATAACTTTTTATCTATTGGTGCTTTAAACAAAGAATATGGTGGCAACATTGTAGCTTCTTTTTCTAATTATGGAAGTGCAAATGTGGATATTTTTTCTCCTGGAAACGAAATCTATGCTACCGTTCCGAATAACAAATACCGCTTTTTACAAGGAACTTCAATGGCGTCTCCAAACGCTGCTGGAGTAGCAGCTTTGGTACGTTCGTACTATCCAAACTTAACGGCTTCACAAGTAAAACACATTTTAATGGATTCAGGAACGCCAATAAAAACAACTGTTGTTGTTGGTGAAGAAAAAACAAGTATGCCTTTTGCCAATACTTGTGTTTCAGGAAAAATTGTAAATGCATACAACGCTCTGTTAATGGCAGAAAAACTGTCAAAAAAATAAAAAGCTTATTATAAAAGAGCATTGATTCCTCAATTTTCTCCAATGAAAAAAATACTATTGTTATCGTTTCTAAGCCTTGGTTTTTCCAATGTGTTTTCTCAAAGTACAAGCTATTGGCAACAACATGTCGACTACAAAATGGATGTCACCATGAATGTAGAAACCTATCAATACAAAGGGAAACAAGAGTTGGCGTATACCAATAATTCGAACGATACGTTACACAAGGTTTTTTATCATTTGTTCAATAATGCGTTTCAGCCGGGAAGTGAAATGGACATGCGTTTGCAAAACATTAAAGATCCCGACGGTAGAATGGTAGATCGCGTAAAAACTAGCGGTAACGAATTTAAAAACGAAAGCCGAATTGCCAAATTGCAACCCAATGAAATAGGTTATTTACACATTTCCAACTTTAAGCAAGATGGTGTTGCAACTGCTGCAAAAGAAGTAGAAACCATTTTAGAAGTCACGCTTTCAAAACCAATTCTTCCGGGAAAATCGACCACTTTTACGTTAGATTTTGACGGTCAAGTTCCGGTTCAAATTCGACGTTCTGGCAGAAATAATAGCGAAGGAGTAGAATTATCAATGGCACAATGGTATCCGAAAATAGCCGAATTTGATTTTGAAGGTTGGCATGCAGATCCATACATTGCGCGCGAATTTCATGGTGTTTGGGGTAATTTTGATGTGAAAATTACCATTGATAAAAACTACATTTTAGGCGGATCTGGCTACTTACAAAACGGAAACGAAATTGGTTATAACTATCAAGAAGAGAACGTTGCTGTCAAAATTCCGAAGAAACAAAAAACGCTAACTTGGCATTTTGTAGCACCAAATGTGCACGATTTTACTTGGGCTGCCGATAAAAATTATATTCATGATGTAGTGAAAACCGACTTCGGAACTACGCTGCATTTCTTATACAAAAACAATCCGAAAATTTTAGAAAACTGGAAAAATGCCCAGCCAAAAACGGTAGAATTGATGCAGTATTTCAATACAATTGTTGGGAAATATCCGTACAAGCAATATTCTGTAATTCAGGCTGGCGATGGCGGAATGGAATATGCCATGTGTACGCTCATTTTAGGCGAAGGTACTTTTACCGGATTAGTAGGCCTTATTGCTCACGAAATGGGACACTCATGGTTCCAACACGTTTTGGCAACCAACGAAAGCAAACACGGTTGGATGGACGAAGGTTTTACTTCTCTTATTGAAGACTTGGGAGTTGATCATTTGGCAGAAAAAAAAGCAGCCAATCCTTTTATAAGCTCGTATAAAGGATATATAAATTTAGTAAATTCAGGAAAAGAACAACCGCTGTCTACACACGCCGACCGATTTGATGAAAACAAAAGCTATGGTATTGCATCGTATAGCAAAGGTGAGTTGTTTTTGACACAATTGGAATACCTCATCGGAAAAGAAAATTTGATGAAAACGTTGCGTCGTTATTACTACGACTTTAAATTCAAACACCCAACACCAAACGATATCAAACGAACGGCAGAGCGTGTTTCGGGAGCAAATTTAGATTGGTATTTAACCGATTGGACAGAAACCACCAACACCATTGATTATCGCATTAAAAATGTGGAAAGTGCCACAGATGGCGTGCAAAGAACTGGTGTTTCGTTAGAACGAATTGGCAGAATTCCAATGCCAATAGATGTTTTGGTTGAATATACTGACGGAACCAAAGAGTCGTTTTACATTCCGTTGCGAATGATGAGTTTTGAAAAGGAAAATCCAACGCCACAAATCAAAAGAACGATTTTAAAAGATTGGGCGTGGGGAAATCCGAATTACTTTTTTGAAATTCCAAAATCAAAAACTGTCATCCGAAAAATAACCCTTGATCCAAGCGGATTAATGGCCGATGTGAAAGGTGAAAACAATACTTACGAAATAAAATAAAGAAAAAAGAGAAGCCATTGAGCTTCTTTTTTTTTGAACATCAGACAATAAAAGTAACTAAATAGCGTATTTTTACTATTATTTCCTTTTTGGAATAGAATTTGTAGTTTTGCAATCCCTAACGATTTGAAATCAAATGAAAATATATTCTTCCCTATTGCTCTTGTTTTTTTTGTCTTTTGGACTACAGAATGGTGTAGCCCAAACACTTCGTTTTAAAACAAGTAGCGTAAGTTATACCGAAAAAAATGAGCGCGGAAAATGGGGCGAATGGTCTGATTTTGTAAAAGCCGATTTGGTCATTACCATCGACGCAAAAAAAAATAGAATTGTTGTGAATTCGCCCGAAATTCAAGTGTTTACGATACTCGCTTATGGCGAAAAATCGGAAGATGACACCACCAAAGTAGTTCCTTTTGAATGTATCGACAACAACGGCTCTAAAGCCACCATTTTTGTAATCACAAAGAAAAAAGAAGCCAACAGAATGCAATTCTACATCAATTATTCTGAAGTAAAATTTGTGTATAACATCTATAATTCCAATTAAAATAAGTGGATTTTTCCTATCCAAAAAACGAAAAACTTAAAAGCAGAAAAATCATTGACTTGCTTTTTACTGAAGGAAAATCTGTTGCTAAATTTCCGTTGCGATTGGTCTACATGGAAACCACATTTGAAGATAACGTGCCCTTAAAAATAGGCGTTTCGGTTTCTAAAAAACATTTTAAAAGTGCTGTTGATCGGAATTATTTTAAACGTGTTTTGCGTGAATGCTACCGACTAAATAAACATATCCTACTCGAAAATACCACTAAAAACTTCGCCATTCTTTTTTTTTACCAAACCAAAGATCGGTTGTCGTATCAAGAAATAAACGAAAAAACCATTCAACTTTTTGAGAAATTTATTAAAACAATTCGCGAGGAAAAATAACACAATAGGTATTTGCGTTATCCATCATAAGGAATTGCTAAAAAAGTTGTTTTTTATTGATAATCGTATATATTTGGAGTTGATTAGATTAAATTTTAAAACATAGAAAAACTATGAAACTATTTTCATTTGTTAAAAAAAGATATATTATTCCCGTTATTGCCAGTGGCTTTTTGTTTGTTGGTGTTAGTTTTAAAGATGACTTCTTCGAAATTGCCAAGCAAATAGAAATTTTTACCACACTTTTCAAAACCGTCAATCAAAATTATGTCGATGAAGTAGCTCCAGCCGATTTAATGGACAAAGCCATAAAAAGCATGTTGGCCGATTTGGATCCGTATACCAACTATTTTAACGAACAAGATGTTGTACGATTTAAAATCAACAATACAGGCGAATATACCGGAATTGGTGCTTTAGTAACTCGAAAAGAAGACGTATTAATCATCAAAGAACCGTATAAAAACTTTCCCGCAGATAAGGCTGGACTCAAAGCAGGTGATGCCATCATTCAAATTGGTGATGTCCTTTTGGCTGATTACAAAGAAGATGCTTCGCAATTGCTAAAAGGAGCCAAAAATACTAAGGTCGATTTAAAATACATCCGACAAGGAAAAACACTCACCACGCAATTGGTTTTGGATGAAGTAGAAGTAAAAGCCGTTCCTTTTTACTCAAAAATAGATGATAAAACGGGTTATATTGTACTCTCGGCTTTCAACAGAAAAACCACTCAAGAAACCAAAGAAGCGCTAGAAAAACTAAAAGCCGACGGTGCCGAACGTATTATTCTTGACCTAAGAGGCAACCCTGGTGGACTTTTAAATGAAGCGGTAAACGTGTGTAATTTGTTTGTTGAAAAAGGAGAAACCATTGTAACCACCAAGTCAAAAAACGAAAAACACAACAACACTTACAAAACAACTAGAGAACCTATTGATACTGAAATTCCGCTTATAGTTATTGTGGATGGAAAAAGTGCTTCAGCTTCTGAAATTGTGGCTGGTGCCTTGCAAGATTTAGACAGAGCTGTCGTTTTGGGAAGTAGAAGTTTTGGAAAAGGATTGGTACAACGTCCGTTTGATATGACGTATGGCACACAAGTAAAAGTGACCATTTCTAGATATTATACGCCTTCTGGAAGATGTATTCAAGCATTAGATTATGCGCACAAAGACAAAGACGGTAAAGCCGTACGAACAGACATCACAAAATACAATGCATTTAAAACAAAAAAAGGACGAACCGTTTATGATGGAGGAGGTATTTTACCCGACGTAGAATTGGAAGAAACTAAAACCAGTCCGATTGCACAAGCCTTGCAAAAAAACGATGGGATTTTTAATTATGCGACGTACTACTATTTCAAAAATCCGACGATGGGCGATAAAATTCCGACCGTTTCAGATGCTGATTTTGCCGATTTTAAAGCCTTCTTAAAAAGAGAAAAATACAGTTTTGACACTGAAACCGAATTGGCTTTAAAAGCCACATTAGAAAAAGCGAAAAAAGAACAAGTAGACGCCACAATCACCAAAGAATACGATCAACTTTTCTTGGCTTTGCAACGAAGTGAAGAGCTGTTGTTGGATAAAAATCAGAAAGAAATCAAAAAATTAATTCAAGACGAATTGATAAAAAGATACCAATACAAAGAAGGGTTGTATCAGTTTTACACAAAAAACAATGCAGAAATAACAAAAGCTGTAACTTTGCTCGCCAATTCAAACGACTATAATAAAATACTAAAACTGTAATGTTGCGATTTTTAAAACTCTTTCCCTTATTTATTTTCGGGATACTCCACGCTCAAGAAGAGGTTGTGCACTCTGTTTATTTTGATTTTGATAAATTTTCATTGGACGAAAAACAAGGAAAAGATGTCGTGGATTTTATTCAAACTACAGATTCTACTCGAATTGAAACCATTCAGATTTTTGGCTACACCGATGACATCGGAAAAGAAGCTTACAACTACAAATTATCCGAAAACCGAGCCACTGCCATTCAAAACAAATTGGTTCAAAGTGGAATAAAAAGCAAAATTATAGTGACCATCGAAGGAAAAGGGCGCATTTTAATTGATGATGATATCGTTGAAAATTTACCCGAAAAACGTTCGAAGAACCGTCGTGTCGACATTGTAATCAATTTAAAACCCTTACCACAAATTGAACTTCCTGGGTTTTATCATACCATTCAAAAAAAGCACATCGTTGGTGATCACATTTACTTGGATAATATTTTATTTGAAAGAGGAAGTAGCAAATTGAATTTGAAAACCAAAACTGAATTGGACAAAATTGCACTGTTACTCCACCGTTATAAAAATACCCATTTTGAAATTCAAGGACATGTTTGTTGTACGCCACCATACCAAAAAGAAGCCATTGATAAGGACACAAAAAAACGTCAACTATCAATAAATCGAGCTCAAGCTGTGTATAAATATTTGGTGTTTCGAAGAATTCAAAAATCGAGGATGACTTTCAAAGGCTATGGTAACACAGTGCCATTAGGTAAAGGCAACGAATACGACAGACGTGTAGAATTGGTGATTACCAAAATCAATTAAACCCGTTTCATTTCGATATGCGGAATGTCGTCTTCAAGATACGTTTCGCTTGTGGCTACAAATCCGTGACTTTCATAAAATTTTTTTAAGTACAATTGTGCCGAAATCGTGATTTCGCTTACTCCAAAAGAGGATTCTATAGCTTGAATCGCTTCGCGCATTAATTCGTGTCCGAGTTTTAAATGCCTGTGACTTGGTTTTACAATAACTCTTCCAATAGAAGCATTAGCAAAATAATCATTAGGTTTGAACAAGCGCGCATACGCCACAGTTATGCCTTCGTATTCGCCAATTAAATGAATCGCTTTTTGATCTTTACCATCAATGTCTTGATAAACGCAGTTTTGCTCCACGACAAAGACTTCTGTTCGCAATTGTAACACAGAATATAGTTCAGCTAAAGAAAGTGCGTCAAATCGCTTTATTTTCCATTTTATAGTTTCCATCTATTTGCTCGTGGTAAAAAATTGAACCGATTTTATAATGGCTTCCAACTCCAACATTAAATCTCTTTTTTCTTTGGACGGCGCATAACAAAACCCTTCTAAAATTAATATGCGTTTGTTTTTGGTATCCATAAACGCATAATTGATGTAAGGTCCCGACATGAAATCGTTTTTCAAATCCCAAGTTCCTTTGGTTTCATAAGCCGTTTTGCCAGAAATCGTCGTTCGTGATAAATAGGGCGAAAAAGCGGGTTCGGTTATCATTTTGGTTCTGGGTTTGCTTCCGCGAATGTATTGTCTACCAATAGAATCTCTCCATCTCACAGTGCTTTTTACCATATTCAACGTGTCTTTTGCGCTGTGTAGCGGAACTTGATATAACAGCAAACTCAAATTCCCGCTTGTGATTTCTTTTTTTAACCAAAGAAATTTTTTGCCTTGAACCACTATTTTGTATTTCGCCGGAACATTCAAGTTGATGTTGAATCTCGATTTGATTTTGTCGGAAACTAATTTTTCCTTTACGATTTGATTTTGAAAAACTTTGATTTCAGACGCTTTGATTTCCTTGATAATTTTTGGAGCGTTAGTTTCGATACTGTCCAATAATTCTTTAACGCTGGAGCCCGAAATATGAACAGCAAGTTGCGGCGTTACGTATTCATTTTCCTTGATGTAAAACTTGCTTTTTGCCTCTTTTTTTATCACAATAATATTGCGACTATTGGTCATAAAACCTTCCAATAATTTTCCGGGATATTGATTGAGAGTGAAAATAGGTTCTTCTTCTTGAAGTCCTAAAACAGGTGAAGCAAATTTATTTCGAAGGGAATCGCCTACTTCTCCGTTCCATAATTGATCATCAATCATGACCGAAACGGCATTCATTTTACCCAACGATTCGGCTGTGGCTGAAGGTTTTTTCTGCGTGCAAGAAACGAAGCAAAATGCAACCGCTACCAATAAAAAATGGGTTTTATTCATATGTAAATAAAACCCAAATTTATAGAAGATTTTTTTATTATCCACTTATTTTTAATTTCATTCCGGGTTGAATGCTTTCGTCTTTAATGTTGTTCCATTTTTTGATATCCGAAATCGTAACTCCTGGGAATTTTTTAGAAATACTAAACAACGAATCGCCTCTTTGTACTGAATACATTTTGTTTTTTTGCTTTTGAGTTAAAGCGTAACTTTCTTTCTTCGCTTTCTTAGTTTCTTTTGTGTTGTCAACCAATTCTTCTTTTCCAACAATCAATTTATCACCTTGTTTGATATTGGTATCGGAAAGCGAATTCCATTCCAATAAATCATTAATACTTACATTGTATTTTCTGGCGATAGTTCCCAAAAATTCTCCTTTTCCAACCACATGCTCAATTGATTTTGTTTGCGTTGAAGCCACTTGGTTTTCGTTATTTTGAGTCAATGGCTGATTGGAAATTATCAATTGTGTTCCTAATTTTACATTGGTATCAATTAGGTTGTTCCAGTCTTTTACTTGTTGGATAGTCACACCATGAGTTCTAGCAATAGAGCCTAAATTATCTCCTTTTTGCACCACATAATAGGTTTCTATTTTGGAATCATTCATGGCAACAGCTTCTGTTTTTTGCTTCGCTTGTTCGATAACATTCGGAACAACAACTGGCGATTTCACTTCTTTCTTAACCGTTGTAACTACTTTTTCATTTTTAACGATTTTCAAATTAGCACCAAGCATGATGTTGTTACTTTTTAGCTTGTTCCATTTTTTAATGTCGGCTACAGAAACATCGTTTTTTGCAGCAATCTCACTAATGTTGTCGCCACTTTTTACTTTGTATGTTTTGGTTACATCTTTATACGTTACCACTTTTTCTGTGGTGAATTTTTTATCTGCTTTTAAAGCATCAATGGTGTTTTTCGTTTCTGAACTCGCTATTTGAGTGTTCTCAACCGACTTAGCCACCGTATCTTTTACAGGAGCTTTTTTGTCTTTATACGCAATTCTCTCGGTAGAAATAATTTTTAAACTTCTTCCCAATGGAGCTTTGTTGCTTTTTAAACGGTTCCATTTTTTAAGTTCTGCAACTGTTACGCCATATTTATCAGAGATTTCACTTAAGTTATCACCTCTTCTAACTTTATGATATTTGGTTCGAGAAACCAATTCGCTTCCTTCAAATGACGTATTGGTAGAGTCATTTTGTTTGACAGAAGCAAATCGCTCATAAGGCTTTTCGTATGGCTTCTCTCTTTTGCTATCAATGTAGTTAGCATACGCATACACTTTATCTTCATTGGAAGTAAAAATGGCGATTTTATCTTTTGGCAATCTCAAATAATTGATTTTTCCAGCTATTGACGGAATTTCATTTCGTTTGTACGACGGGTTAAAAAACTGCAATTCGGCTTCTGAAATATCCAATAAATCAGAAATTTGTTTGAACGTTAAGTGCTTTTTAATTCCGATAGTATCCGTTGCAAAATGTTTGGCTACGGCTTTGTTAGGAACAATTCCGTGTTCTTTATGGTATTCGAAAATATACATCGTTGCCAAAAATGCTGGTAAATAACCTTGTGTTTCTTTTGGTAGATTTTTTCGGATGTTCCAGTAATTTTGCTGTCCTCCTGAACGGCGAATGGCTTTTGCCACATTTCCTGGACCTGAATTATACGACGCCAAAACCAAATCCCAATCGCCAAAAATTCTATACATATTGGTCATGTATTGCGATGCCGCTTGACTAGCTATAATAGGATCGCTTCTTTCATCCACATACGAATCGATATTGATGCCGTATTGTTTTCCGGTTTGGTACATAAACTGCCACAAACCTGTTGCACCAACTCTTGAAACCGCTTTTGGATTCAATGCCGATTCTACAACAGCCAAGTATTTAATCTCGAGCGGAATGTTATTTTTAGCTAATTCTTCTTCAAAAATCGGGAAATAAAACTGTGAAATTCCCATCAAACGCTCAAATCCTCTCTTTCTGTTTTTCAAGAATGATTTGATTACGTTTTCTAAACCAATGTTGTATTCGATGTTGAAAGGCGACTTTTCGTCGAGACGCTTCAGTCGTTCTTTAAGTAATTCAGTTGGTAATTCGAAATCGACTTTTTCATCGACATTCACATTTTTAATGTCCAAAATCATTTCATTATAACCATCCAAACTGGTCAATTCTTTCATCCAAAGACTATCAATACACATCGCCATTTGATCTTTAACGAATGTTTTTTTGATAGAATCTAGGAAGGAAATTTTGATTTCGGATTTGATAGTGGCAACGTCATTCGTCGGTGTTTCTTGTGCGTACAACGGGGAAATTGCGACTAAGAGAGCGAGAGTGATTTTATTTTTTATTGTCATAATTTTTTTAATATGGTATTATTCAGGGCTTTACGTTGAATTAATGCAAACATAACAACTTATAACGTAAAAATTTGTTTATTTATTGTTAATTGTGATTTTTAATCTAAAATTGCGGCAATTCCAGGTAGGACTTTTCCTTCCAACATCTCCAGCATAGCACCGCCTCCGGTAGAAACATAGCTCATTTTATCTTCTAAATTAAATTGCTTAACTGCAGCAACCGAATCGCCACCACCTACTAGCGAAAAAGAGCCGTTTTTGGTTGCTTCGGCAATATATTCTCCGAGAGTTATGGTTCCTTGTGCAAATTTCTCCATTTCAAAAACACCCATTGGTCCGTTCCAAAGTATCGTTTTCGAATCCATGATGATTTTTTTAAAATTTTCCATCGATTTTGGTCCAGCGTCCAAGCCTTGCCAACCGTCTGGAATTTCACGAACATCAACAATTTGTGTATTGGCATCATTCGAAAAAGCATCCGCAGCCACTACATCTACTGGAATGTGAATATGAACGTGTTTTAGTTTTGCTTGATGTAAAATCTCAAGTGCCAAATCCATTTTGTCATCTTCACAGATAGAATTCCCTACTTTTCCGCCCAAGGCTTTGATGAAAGTAAACGTCATTCCACCACCAATAATCATGTGATCAATTTTGTCAAGAATGTTTTCGATAACGGTAATTTTTGAAGACACTTTAGAACCTCCAAGAATTGCAGTAACTGGTTTTTCAGAATCTTTTAAAACGCGGTTTAAGCTTTCAATTTCTTTGGCTAATAGCAATCCGAAACATTTATGATTAGGGAAAAATTGTGCAATAATAGTGGTTGAAGCGTGAGCTCTGTGTGCTGTTCCAAAAGCGTCGTTGACATAAATGTCGCCCAACGAAGCCAATTCTTTAGCAAAAGCAACATCGCCAGCTTCTTCTTCAGGATAAAAACGAAGATTTTCTAGCAATAATACTTGTCCTGGTTTTAAATTTTCGGCTGCTTTTTTAGCGATTTCACCTTTACAATCGGATGAAAAAAGCACTTCAACACCCAATATTTCTGACGTTTTTTCAACAATATGTTGTAATGAATATTTGGCTTCTTTGCCTTTTGGTCTTCCTAAATGCGACATTAAAATCGCACTTCCGCCATCGGCTAAGATTTTATCAATGGTAGGTTTTGCTGCTTCAATTCTATTGGCATCGGTCACTTTAAAATTTTCGTCAAGCGGCACATTAAAATCTACTCGAATTAAAGCTTTTTTTGAATTAAAATTGAAGTCGGCTATTGTTTTCATCCTTTTCTGAATTATGCTTTTATAGTTTGCAAAGATACCACTTTGTTTTTTCTTACAAAATTCACAAAAACTACAGCCTATTTTTGCCATTTATACATTATTTTTAAACAATGTTATCACCAATTTATTTTTATATTTGCTCATGCAGTTTTCAGAAATTTTAGGTCAAGATCACATCAAAAGTCATTTGACTACCAGCGCGGGAAAAGGAAGAATTCCGCATGCACAATTGTTTATCGGCCCAGAAGGAAGTGGCACTTTAGCCATGGCGATTGCGTATGCGCAGTTTATTGTTTGCAGTAATTTTGGAAATGAAAATTCGGGTGAAAACGAAGCTTGTAATTTAAAATTTGACCATTTATCGCATCCCGATTTGCATTTTGTGTATCCGACAGTGACGACCGATGAAGTGAAAACAAAGCCAAAAAGTTTGGATTTCATCAAAGATTGGCGACAATTTGTAAGCGAAACACCTTACGGCGGATTATTCGATTGGTATAAATTGCTAGGTGTTCAAAACAAACAAGGCGAAATTCGTGTGGAAGATGCGCATGAAATTGTGAAATCGCTTTCGTTAAAATCGCACGAAGGTGGTTACAAAGTGATGATAATTTGGATGGCGGATAAGATGAATATTGCCGCTTCGAACAAACTTTTGAAATTGTTTGAAGAGCCGAATGAAAAAACGGTTTTCATTCTGATTTCGGAAAACGAAGAAGACATTATACAAACCATTCGTTCGCGTTGCCAAGTGTTGCATTTTAACGGTTTGCCCGAAAAAGTAATTCAGGAAGCATTACTCTTCCACGAAAGTACAGACGAAAAAACAGCTCAAAAAATAGCGCATCAAGCACAAGGAAATTACAACAAAGCCTTGCATTTATTATACAATGATAACGACGATTTGCCTTTTGAAGAATGGTTTATCGCTTGGGTTCGAGCTGCTTTTAGAGCCAAAGGAAATGCGGCGGCAATTGAAGATTTGATTCGTTGGAGTGAACAAATTGCCAGTTTGGGACGTGAAGCGCAGAAGAAATTTTTGACATATTGTATTGATATGTTCCGACAAGGATTGTTGCTCAATTATGAAACGCCAAAATTGGTTTACATGGAACCTACAGATGAAAAATTCAAGCTCGAAAACTTTGCTCCGTTTGTTACTGGAAACAATATTACCGAAATTTTTACAGCACTTTCTGATGCGATTTATCATATTGAACGCAATGGAAATGCAAAAATAATCCTCACCGATTTGTCTATTCAATTGACGCGATTAATCCATAAAAAATAATACGATGAACAACACAGCCTCTGTTTTGATTTTAGCTTTTTTGGCACTTACTTTTATCATGTCGGCACACAATAAAATTTTTTATTGGAATGATAATATGGCTTGGTTAAAACCACATTTTGAAAAAACAATTCTAAAAAATCAGGTCGCTTTGGCTACTGGTATTTTGGTCATTTTTGAATTGATTGCCGGAATCTTATCGTTGGTTGGCATCATAGAATTGTACATGAATGGTGGCCGTATGTTTGGCTTTTACGGTGCTGTTTTTTCGTGTATTTCGTTGCTTTTTATGCTTTTCGGACAACGATTGGCTAAAGATTTTGATGGTGCACGAACGATTGCGATTTACTTTGTTCCAGCGGTTTTGGGTGTTTTTTGGCTGAGTTAATTACAAACTCGCTTTGTACATTTTCAACTCATCCCAAGTGAATTTGTTGCCGTATTTTTCTTTTAATTCGCCCAACGTATCGCCTTTAAATTCTTTGAATATTTTTGCCAATTCTTCTATTTTGTCTTCGGGTAAAACATCCGATATTTTAATGATTTCGGTTTCGATAAGTTTGGCAAAATGATTACTTATCGTTTGTGTTGTGAACTTTCTGATGGCGGCAATTTCTTTAATCGAATTGCGTTGTTGCCACAATTCATAGGTTTCTTGAACTGTAGATTTTTTAGGTGCTGCCACCTTTTTCTTTTTGGCATAACGATCAATGTCTTCTTCATTTTCTATTAACGTTACATTACTGTTTTTGAATTCCTGTTTGATAGCTTCTAACTTATTGGCTCTGTAATTTTTTATGGCTTCTGAAGATAATTTTTCTTTCGAAATGACGTCGCCTTTTACTACGGTTTCAATTAGTAATTTAGCTTTCATCAATCGCAAAATCGCTTTAACTTGGAGTTCTTCCAAAACCAGTAATTCGTCATAATACGCTTTTACTTTTTTGATGCGTTTTACTTCCTCCAACTTCCACAAAATTTCGCGCACCAAATTATCCATTACAGGTAAAAAGTAATTATGGGCTGCTTCCATTCTTTCCAAAACAAATTGTAAATCAACTGTTTCTGACCCGAGCGTTAGCGAACTGGCGGAGCAAAATATTTTGTTCAATTGTGAAATGAATTTTTGAGAAGGAACTAACAGTTTTTCCATTTCCACAGCTTGGTTTTTTGCCCAAATGGCATGCTTTGCCTTTTCGGAAATATCCGATTTTTCGTTATAACTAAATCGATGATTGCGCCATTCTTGAGACAATTCGTACCAATCAAAACTCGATGTCAAATAACTGTGAATAAAGTCTTTGGTATCTTGTTCTAATTTGTTCGCCAAATCGAGTTCGGACGCTCTATTTTCGGCGTAACTCATCACATCTTGATCGTTAGAAATACCGTTCATCCGCAAAGGTGAAAGCAATACCAATCCGTTTAACGAGCGCAAACGAGAGAGCGCCACATACGCTTGGCCAGGAAGAAAAACTTGTGAAACATCGAGTGCCGCTTTGTCAAAAGTTAAGCCTTGACTTTTATGAACGGTGATTGCCCAAGCCAATTTTATAGGATAATGTACAAAAGTGCCGAGCACTTCTTCTTCGACTTCTTTAGTGTTTTCGTTGACCGAATAACGGATGTTTTGCCATTCGTATTTTTCTACTTCGATGGTTTTGTTTTCATCTGGAAAATGCACAATAATTTCAGCTTCTGAAAGCGATTTTACAATGCCCATTTTACCATTAAAATAGTTTTTATCGAGCGACAAATCGTTTTTAATAAACATAATTTGTGCGCCAATTTTTAGTTCTAATTTTTCTTCAACTGGATAAATTTTATCGGGAAAATCGCCTGTGATTTCGGCAGAAAAATAGACTTTTCTTCCTTCTAAATCATGCAATGATTGTGCATTTATAGTGTCGGCTTTTACATTGTGCGTGGTTAATGTAATGTATCCTTTATTCGCTTTTAGATCAAAATCTGGATTAACAAACTGATTCAGTATTTGAAGGTCTTGAGATGACATTTGATTGTTCCGCAAATTGTTCAAAATCGAAATGAATTG
>JAZKGN010000054.1:0-3220 GCA_040385945.1 Bacteroidota bacterium | reverse complement strand
TTGTCGGCATCAATTTTTTGAATCAGCGGAAAACCAAAAGCTGCCGTTTTCCCTGTCCCTGTTTGAGCCAACGCAACTAAATCTGTGTCTTGTTCCAATAGCATTGGAATCGCTTTTTCCTGTACTTCGGTCGGATTTTCAAATCCTAGATCGATAATCGCACGCTGTAGCGATTCACTCAATCCTAATTGTTCAAATTTGTTCATTATTTATTTTTAAATTCGGTGCAAAGGTAGGTTATAAAAACGGTTTAAACTAATTTGTTATTTTTTGATAATCAGATAGTTGTGGTTTTAAGATGTGTGATGGTTGATAGATGTTGGTTGAAGATATAACTATGACATACAATTTTTGTTCGTATTGGGCTGTTCACAACTATCATTTATTCTTTAAAAATTCTACCAATTTTTTTACTGCAATTCCCCTATGGCTGATACTCGATTTTTCTTCTAAAGTTAACTCAGCAAAGGTTTTAGAGTAACCTTCAGCTATAAAAACAGGATCATAACCAAAGCCGTTGTTACCTATTTTCTCCTCCGTTATTTTACCATTTATGATACCTGTAAAAAGGATTTGCTCGTCATTGAAGTTAAGACAAATTACCGTTTTGAAATTGGCTTTTTTGTTGGTTTTGTCTTTCAGATTTAACAATAATTTAGCGGTATTGTTGTCATCGTTTTTGGGTTCGCCAGCATATCGTGCCGAAAAAACACCAGGTTCACCGTTTAAAATAGCGACTTCCAAACCCGAATCATCCGCAAAGCAATCCAATCCGTAATTAGCTGTAACGTAATTGGCTTTTAAAATAGCATTGCCTTCTATCGTGTCAGCAGTTTCGGGAATGTCTTCATAGCAACCAATATCGTGTAAACTCACAATTTGAATATTTGCCGGAACTAAGGATTGAATTTCTTTTATCTTATGACTATTGTTGGAAGCAAATACGAGTTTCATTTTATGAATTTTCTTTTTTGATTTGGATAAAGATACAAAGTTGACGGTTTAATAAGGAAACCAAAAATCCGTAAAACGACTTTTTAAAATGCATTTAATTTTTATATAGCTGATAATTAACTAGTTAATTTAAGTTTTGGGTAAAAAATCAACATAAAAAAATAATTAAAAAAAGGGTGTTTTTCCCCTTTTTTGGTGTTAGTACGTTTACTACTTTTCCACTGTTAATAAATTTTAGTTAGTTAATAGTTTTAGCGATCCTAACTCAAAATAATAAACTTCTGTTTGACCGGGCTTGGGGCTCTTAACGGTTTTTTGAGCAGAAAATCTTCTTTATTTATTTTGAGAGAAAAGCAACCTGCCAGGTTGCTTTTTTTTGTTAACAGAAGAAAGGAAAAGCAATATTAGCTCAATCGCAAACGGACGTAGACGTGTTTAATGCCTTTTTTATCCGAATCGCGTTCGTCTATTTCTAAGATATCGCTAAGTGATTTTAGCATCGGAGTTAATTTGTTGAAACCATAATTACGTGGATCAAATTCGGGTTTTTTCTTCACAATCAAATTCCCAACATCACCTAAAAAAGCCCAACCGTCATCGTCGCCAATGGCATCCAAAGTATCTTCGATGAGTTCGATGGTTTTATTGTCGATTTTGTGTACGATTTCTTTTTCTATTTCTTTCTCTACTTCTTTTTCGACAGGCTTTTTAGTGTTGTTGGCTACTGTTGGCTTTTTTGGTTTGGCTTCTCTCAGTGCAGCTGCGCCTCGTGTCTTTTTAATATGACCTTCCAATACTTCGATATAAATAAATCGGTCGCAGGCTACAATAAAGGAATTAGGTGTTTTCTTTTCACCAATTCCGATGACTTTCATTCCTGATTCTCGCAAGCGAATGGCAAGTCGTGTAAAATCGGAATCGCTCGATACGATGCAAAATCCGTCTACTTTATCGGAATACAATAAATCCATGGCATCGATAATCAACGCCGAATCGGAGGAGTTTTTTCCCACCGTATAACTGTATTGTTGAATAGGAGTAATGGCGTGTTCTAGCAAAACCGATTTCCATCCATTAGCATTAGGTTTGGTCCAATCGGCATAGATGCGTTTGGTAGTTGGGGTTCCGTATTTTGCAATTTCTTCCATCATTCCTTTTACATTGCTGTAAGGCACGTTGTCGGCATCGATGAGTACGGCAAGTTTTAGTTCTTTTGTATTTTGTGACATTTTTGGTTGTGTTGTGTTTCTTCGTACTTTCTACTTCGTAAATCGTACTTTCTAAATTCAAAGATACAAAGTTTATCGAGATTACGATTTCTAGCCCAGATGGAAATGAAAACCCTTTTACAGAAACAATTATTTTTGCTAACGGTACAGAGCGACAACAGGAGCTACTGTAACGTTTTGGAAAAAAAGGCGTTGTGAAAAAAGGTTGTAATGAACAGCTGGAACGGCTACTAAAAATAATTTTGTTAAACCGACAATATTCAAGCAGAAATAATTAATTTTGCAACTTCAAAAAAACAGCAATTTTACACGCAGTATTATGGTAAAAGATTTATTCGATAGAATACAAAACAATATGGGTCCGTTAGGAAAATGGGCTTCACAAGCAGAAGGATATTATGTGTTTCCGAAATTGGAAGGCGATTTGGGACCAAGAATGAAATTCCATGGGAAAGAAATTTTGAACTGGAGTTTGAATGATTATTTAGGTTTGGCAAATCATCCAGAAGTGCGACAAGCCGATACGGATGCTGCTATAAAATACGGTGCTGCTTATCCGATGGGAGCACGAATGATGAGTGGTCACACTACAGCACACGAACAATTGGAGAAAGAATTGGCCGAATTTGTAATGAAAGAATCGGCGTATTTATTGAATTTTGGTTATCAAGGAATGGTGTCGATTATTGATGCGTTGGTGACAAAAAATGACGTGATTGTGTACGACGTAGATGGTCATGCTTGTATTATTGATGGTGTTCGTTTGCACATGGGGAAACGTTTTACCTACAAGCACAATGATATTGAAAGTATGGAGAAAAACCTGCAACGTGCTACTAAATTAGCAGAAGAAACTGGTGGTGGAATTTTATTCATTACCGAAGGGGTTTTCGGAATGCGTGGTCAACAAGGAAAGTTGAAAGAGATTGTGGAGATGAAGAAAAAATACAATTTCCGTTTACTAGTTGATGATGCACACGGGTTTGGTACTCTTGGTAAAACTGGAGCTGGAGCAGGTGAGGAGCAAGGTTGTCAAG
>JAZKGN010000053.1:28638-38890 GCA_040385945.1 Bacteroidota bacterium | reverse complement strand
TACAACACACCAACCAGTTGCGAACCAATTTGTGTCGCCAAACGAATACGCTGTGCTTCGCCACCAGAAAGCGATTTGGAACTTCGGCTCAACGCCAAATAATTCAAACCAACGTCCATTAAAAATGTCAATCTCGATTTGATTTCTTTGATAACTTCGGTCGCAATGGCTTTTTGTTTGTCATTTAAATGCTGGTCCAAATCGGCAAACCAAAGTGTGAGTTCGGAAATGTCCATCGCCGATAAATCGGCTATATTCTTATCGTTGATTTTGAAATATAAGGCTTCTTTTTTCAATCGAGAACCATGACAATCGGGACAATCCACTTCGTCCATGAATTCTTTTGCCCAACGACGCAATGAAGTCGAGCCGCTTTCGTCGTGTTGGTTTTTGATGAAATGCGAAATCCCTTCAAAGTCAATTTTATAGTCTTTGGTTACGCCAGCAGCAGTCGATTTGACAGAGAATTTCTCGTTGCCACCGTTCATAATCATGTCGATAGCTTCGGCTGGAATTTTATCAATGGCATCATTCAATGTAAAGCCAAATTTTTCACCTATAATTTCCAATTGCTTGAACATCCACGAACTTTTGTACTCGCCAAGAGGTGCGAAGCCACCTGCTTTTATTGACAATTTGGGATTCGGAATGATTTTCTTTTCGTTGATTTGATTGATGGTTCCCAATCCGTTGCATAATTCACAAGCTCCTTTTGGGGAGTTGAAGGAAAATAAATTCGGCTCCGGATTTTGGTACGAAATTCCAGATGTTGGACACATTAAGGTGCGACTAAAAAATCGGACTTCTTTACTATCGTGCTCAATCACCATCATAATATCATCGCCATGATGCATGGCAGTTTTGATGCTTTCGGCTAAACGTTTGTCAGTGTCATCGTCTGCTTCAATTTGCATTCGGTCGATGACAATTTCGATATCGTGGGTTTTGTAACGGTCGAGTTTCATTCCGGGAAGGATGTCCTGAATTTCACCATTTACACGCACTTTTACAAAACCTTGTTTGGCAATTTGCTGGAACAATTCGGCGTAATGCCCTTTTCGAGCTCGGATAACTGGCGCGAGAATGTTAATGCGTTTGCCTTTGAAATTTTCGATGATGAGTTCCTTGATTTGATCATCCGAATAGGAAACCATTTTTTCGCCAGTATTGTAACTGTAGGCATCGGCAGCACGTGCAAAAAGCAAACGTAAGAAATCGTAAATTTCGGTAATCGTCCCAACTGTAGATCGAGGCGATTTGCTGGTTGTTTTTTGTTCGATAGCGATAACGGGTGAAAGTCCGTCGATTTTATCTACATCCGGACGCTCCAATCCGCCAAGGAACTGACGCGCATACGCCGAAAATGTTTCGATGTAACGACGTTGTCCTTCGGCATAAATAGTGTCGAACGCCAAAGACGATTTTCCAGAGCCAGAAAGTCCGGTAATAACCACCAGTTTTTCTCTTGGAATAGTAACGTCAATATTTTTAAGATTATGAACGCGAGCGCCAATAATTTCGATAGAATTTTCAATGTCAATCATATGTTTTTTGCAAAACGCAAAGGTATTGATTTTGGATGGAATTTTTAGAGTCGAGTTAGTTCTTAAGTAAAGAATTAACATAAAAAAAACGCCAACAAAATTGCTGACGTTTTAGGCTTTACCACGAATTACACTAATTTCCACAAATTATTTCGTGTAATTTGTGGTTAACTTTTATTCTTTCACAAAATCCTCAAACGATTTTAAAACAAACGGAATGTTGTTGGCTTTGGCTTGCTTTTGATACGATGCTTCGTATTTTGCTTTTAACGCTTTAAATTCGCTGTCAGCAGCTTCGTACTTTTGTTTGATAAGCTCTAGATTTTCCAATTCGGAATTCGAAGGCGCTTTAAAACTAGATGCCACGGTAGCGTACAAATCACCCATTTTTTCTCTTAATTGCGGTTCGGCAGCACCTACATAACTGTCGCCTGTAGTGACTACCATTTTAGCTTTTAGTGTTTCAAAAGCGGTTTTAATTTTAGTACCTTCTTTGGTGTAACTTTTATTTTTTTCGATGCATTGTGTAAGTAGTTTTACGGTTTCATCCATTTCATACACAGTGTACGCCAACTTTTCATTCATATCGAATAAGGTTTTGGTCACTTCTCTTTGTTTTTTTCTATCGGCTGCGCTAATGGCACTTTTCGGATCATTTTTTACAGCGAAAGTATGCGTGTACGTTTCTTTTCCTTTGGTTAAAACCACTTTGTAATTTCCTTCAGGGACTCTAGGTGCTGTGAAGCCTGCAAAAGAAATTGTTTTTCCAGCAGCAATTTTTGGGCTCTTCATATTGTAGCTCCAATTCACCACATTGATTCCTTTTTGTTTGCCTGGGACGATAGAGGTAATTTTGTTACCGTTTTCATCTTGAATCTCTAAATCCATTTTACCTAGCGTATGGCGTTTTTTCAAATAATAGATAATTTGAGCGCTGGTATCTGGATTGTTTCCAACAAACTCCATTTCGGTTGCTGTTGTACCGAAACTCGATTGCTCTTCAATTATTGCTGGTTTTAAGTCGAAGAAATGCAAGTCTTTGGTTAATACATCTTGCGTGATTTGACGAATCGGACTAACATCATCCAAAATAATCACACCACGACCGTGCGTTGCCATGATTAAGTCGTTGGTTTTTTTGTTCAATTCCATAAAATGCACTGCAACAGAAGGCATGTTGTTTGTAAAATGCGACCAGTTGCTTCCACCATCAATGGTAATGTACAAGCCTTTTTCAGTTCCTAAAAACAATAGGTTTTCATTGATAAAATCTTCTTGAATGTTGCGTACAAATCCGTCTACATCAGGAGAGATAATTGATTTCCATGTTTTTCCGAAATCGGTTGTTTTGTAAGTGTAAGGAGTGTAGTCGTTTTTGGCATGACCTTCAAAAACTGCATAGGCAATTCCGGCTCCAAAAACACTCGCTTCGATATGATAACACCAGGTGTTTTTTGGTAAACCAGCTATATTAGCTACCACGTTGGTCCATGTTTTTCCACCGTCTTGTGTCACTTGAACGTTTCCATCATCGGTTCCAGCCCAAATTACATTTTCGTTTACAGGCGATTCGGCAATGGTAAAAATCGTACAGTGGTTTTCGGCTCCTGAGTTGTCTTTTGACAAGCCACCCGAATTTTCTTGGTTCATTTTTAGTTTGTCATTCGTAGTCAAATCGGGAGAAATCTTTGTCCATGTTTTACCCATGTCTTCTGATTTGTGTACAAATTGACTTCCCATATAAAAACGGTCTGGTTGCTTTTTGCTGATTTCCATCGGAGCATTCCAATTGAAACGCAATTTTGGATCACCTTTTATTTCAAGAGGCTCAATAGTTACTAATTCTTGGGTATCGGTGTTGTAACGCCATACGTTTTCGGCACCTTGCATTTCACTGTAAATAATGTTTTTTGTAGGATGTTTGATAACTCTAAATCCGTCACCTTGTCCGATGCGCGTCCAATCTCTAGCCTCAATTCCGCCTTCGCTTTTTGTTGGTCCGTACCAAGAGCCGTTGTCTTGTAAACCACCGTAAACATTATAAGGTTCTTTATCGTCAATGCTTACATGGTAAAATTGTGAAACGGGAATATTGTGTACCATTTCCATCGAGTTTCCGCCGTCCCAGCTTCTGTAAACACCACCGTCAGTTCCGCAATACATTCGGTCACTATCGATATTATCGAAA
The DNA here is from genome assembly GCA_040385945.1 of Bacteroidota bacterium. Lineage (GTDB taxonomy): Bacteria > Bacteroidota > Bacteroidia > Flavobacteriales > Flavobacteriaceae > Flavobacterium. Next base: position 35,158 of record JAZKGN010000053.1, on the reverse strand, counting down.
GCAATATCGTGAATATCGGCGTGCATGTTTCCTAAGCTTTTAAATGTTTTTCCGCCATCACGACTTATCGAACCACTCAAACCTCCTTTGACAACGATTTCTGGATTTTTAGGATCGACTACAATTCGGGAGAAATAAAACGGACGAACTACCAATCCGAAATCACTATTCAAGTGTTTCCAAGTGGCACCAGCATCGTCAGAACGATACAATCCGTTTAGGTTGCTTTTTTCTGTTTCAAGAACTGAATATAGGATATTGGAATTAGAAGGAGCAACAGCAATAGCAATACGACCTAATTTCCCTTGAGGGAAACCATTGTGAATTTTATTCCATGTTTTTCCACCATCAACCGATTTGTACAAAGCCGATTGTGTACCTCCAGAGCTGAACGACCAAGCCGTTCTTCTGAATTCCCAAAAAGAAGCATACATCGTATTCGGATTTTTAGGATCCATCACCAAGTCGGAGCAACCTGTTTTGGCATCTACGTAAAATACTTTTTGCCAAGTGGTTCCGCCATCGGTAGTTTTATAAATTCCTCTTTCGTCGCTATCGCCCCAAAGTGCTCCTAAAACGCCAACCCAAACGTTATTGCTGTTAGCAGGATCGACAATAATCGAACTGATTCGGTCGGATTTTGGCAAGCCCATGTTTTTCCAGTTTTGTCCACCATCGGTCGATTTGTAGATTCCATCTCCCATAGAAACGCTATTTCTGGTCCATGTTTCACCCGTTCCCACCCAAATATTTTGGTCGGGTTTGGATGGATCAATAGTAACGCAACCAATAGATTGTATGTGTTCGTCGAAAATAGGAGTGAAGGAAGCGCCACCGTTGTTGCTTTTCCAAACGCCACCACCAGCTGTACCGGTGTAAACAATTTTGTTGTTTGTTGGATGAAGGGCAAGGTCGGTTATTCTTCCGCTCATTAGCGCCGGACCGATATGTCGTGCTTTGATATCGCCAAATAATTCTTTTCCTTTTAAAATAATTTTTTCTTGTGCGGTTGCATAAATGCAAGTAGATGCAACGACTAAAATGGTTAATAGGTTGGTTTTTTTCATGTGTTTTGGATAAAAAAAATCCTCAACGAGTGTTAAGGATTAATTGTTATGGTACTAATTTATTCTGTTGGAAAATCAAATGCTTTATCAGCAACAACTGGATTTAAAGTGATTTTTTTGATTTTTAAATCTTGTCCGCCTTGGTTCATTGCGTGTGGGAAGAAAATACCATCAACTTCTTGATAGTCACTCATTGTAGAAACTGATTTTTCGCCTTTCATTGGACCGTCTTTGATTTCGGTTTCTGTAGCAATTGGCAAATTGTTTTCAGTATCGAAAAAGTAATAGCTTACATCGTCTTGTTTTACTCCATTAATGCTCAAAGGTTTTTTAGTGAATTTCACTTTGTAACACTCTGTTCCTTCTTTGGTTTCTTTACCAACATATTCAGCTGTATAGCCTTTTTCTTTGTAGTTTAAAAATGGATCTGGAAAATCTTGGTTGCTAAGTTTTGCATTTTCTGTAGTTTCAGCATCGGCTTTTTCAGCTTTCATTGTCATGAAATTGGTTGACCACATCGTATTTCCATCAGAAGCCATTTGTGTAATTTCTTTACCTTGAAGATTGATTTTCAAGTACATTTTTCCACCTTGTAATTGCACCATTTCTACCGGAATTTCCATTCCTTGAGCGTTTACAGACATTTCCATTTTGATTCCTTTAACTGCTTTTAGTTTTTCGGCACCACCAATTGTAGTAATGTATCTTGAAATGATTTCATCTGCAGTTTGAGCAAATGTAGCTGAACTTACTACTGAAAATAAAAAAAGGGCAATGGATAATTTTACTGATTTCATACGATTATTTTTAAAGTTGTTTTAATTAGTAGTTTGTTTTAAAAAAACGTTACAATATAATTCAAATATTTAGATTGACATTGGATTTGAAATAAAAATTCGAAATCTGATTTTTCATGTTATCAAAGATTTTTATATTTGGGAAATAATAAAATAGAAAAAAGCAAGATGAAATTATTAGGTATTGGCTCGCGAATTAAACATGCTGAATTGGGACTTGGAGTAGTAACCAACGTAACGTCAAAACATTATTGGGTGACTTTTATAGAAAGCGGAATCGAAACTATCGATTTAGATTCGGATATCGAAATTATTGAAGCAGTGGAAGATGAAGTAGATACAGTGAGTTTTTATGAAGTGGAAAAAACGTTGAAAAACATTTTACAAAAGTGGAGTGATGTTTCGCAAATTGTTCCGATTGCCGATAAGTGGAAAGGCGGAAAATTGATTATGGAACCCAGCACACCAACCTCCAATAAAGAAGTACCTATTGACACCTTTTTTCATAAGATAGTGATGGTTCGCGATCGCGTTCGGGTTATGGAGCAAAAGATAAACGCAAGTAATTTGGACGAAGCTGAAAAGATAGAAATGCAACAATATATCACACGTATCTACGGCAGTTTAACTACTTTTAATGTATTGTTTAAAAGCCAGAATGATTATTTTGTTGGAGAAAAAACAAAGTAATTACTCGATAATCATTTCTTTTAATTTTTCTCTATACGCTTCTAGAACGTCTATTTTAGAAAGCAATCCGAAGAATTTACCGTTTTTAGTAACAGGAAGCAACATTTCGTTTGTTGTTTCAAATTTGTCCATTATGAGTTCCATTCCGTCGTCGTGATTGATAATGGCTTTGGGTTGCGAAATGACTTCGTTTACATGTGTGAATTTCACTCGATATTGATTAAACGCAATAGGACGTAAGTTTTCAAAATCGATGATGCCTATTAATTTGGTGTTTTCATCCAAAACAGGAACGATTGGTTGATTGATTGTTGACAAATGTTCAATGACATTTTCCAATGTTTTTTCAGCAGTAATGGTTTTCACATCGGTTTGTATTAACGAAATAAAATCGATGCTTTGCAAGATGTTTTTGTCTTTGTCACTGGTGAAAACATCGCCGCGACCAGCTAAGTCTTTCACATCCATCGAATGCTTTTCAAATTGTTTTGAAACCGCATAACTGATAGACGATACAATCATCAACGGTACCATCAAATCGTAACCGCCAGTAATTTCACCAATCAAAAAGATAGCGGTTAATGGCGCATGAAACAAGCCACTTAAAATGCCAGCCATGCCAACAATAGTAAAATTAGTGATGGGTAATTGATTGTTGATTCCGGTTAAGTCCATGAACTTGGCGACAAAAAATCCCAAATACGAACCTACAAATAACGAAGGTGCAAAATTACCACCATTTCCACCAGAGCCTAAAGTCAAACCAGTAGCAAACGATTTGAGCAAGACAATAATTCCGACAAAAACCAATAAAACCCACTCGTTGCTTTTGTGACTTTCTAACAAAGTGTTATCTAATAAAACCTCTGGATGCAAAGTGGTCAGCGTTTTTATAGTTTCATAACCTTCACCAAAAAGTGCCGGAAAGAAGAAAATCAGTACCGCTAAAAGCGAAGCACCAAACAAGGCTTTTTTGTAACTGTTATTTTTGAATGTACTAAAAAATCGTTCTACTTTTCTGAAATTCCGAGCGTGGTAAATCGATACAAATCCGGCTAACAATCCGAGTAAAACATAATAAGGCGTGTTGTGAAAATTGAAGCTTTCTTCTTTTTCAAAACTCAGCAAAATGTCTTGACTTAAAAGAATTTTAGAAACCAAAGCGCCCGTCGCTGCGGAAATGATAATCGGAATAAAAGCAGAAATGGTAATGTCTGTCAACACGACTTCAATAGCAAATAAAACACCTGCAATAGGAGCGTTGAACGCAGCGCCAATTCCGGCAGAAACACCACATGCCAACAATAAAATTCGGTCTTTTTGTGAGAGTCGGTATTTTTGGGCAAAGTTTGAACCAAATGCTGCTCCAGTAATGACAATCGGACTTTCCAATCCGGCTGAACCACCCAATCCAACGGTTAACGAACTAGTAATTATTTGTGCATACATTTGCTTTTTGGGAAGGATGCCGCCTTTTTTAGCCACAGCATATAAAATACGCGAGCTACCTTTTTCAATCGTGCCGTCAAGGAATTTCTTTATTACAAAAACGGTGAGTAAAATCCCAACAACAGGCAAAATACTATTGATGTACGGCAGTTTTAAATACCCATTGACGTAATTGGCAAAGATAAAAACATTGTGTGCAAAACTCTTTAAAACAATTACTGCCAAAGCACAAGATACCGCCACCATTACACTGGCTAAATAAATAAAATTCCTTTCGGATAAAAGGGTTTTAGCCAAAAAGAACACCGCTTCAAAACGACGAGCGATGCTTCTAAAAAAAAGTGAAATGACTATGGATGTTCTTGGCATTCTTAAATCTTAAAGTAAAACGGACGTAAAAGTAATCATAATTCGGCCAATTTTTCAATGCAATGTTGCTGTAATTCTTCGAAAAAAAGTTTGAACTCGGCATGGAATTCAGTGTAAAATTGATGCAATTCTACCATAGCTTCTTGCATGTTTACGCGATGGTGCGTTCGGTAATCCATTTGAAATAAGATTTTTTCCAATCCACCCAACGTAGCATAACTCACCAACCAATTTCCGTCCATCATATACGGCAACATGTTTTTTGTTTTCTCAGTCAGTAAATCGTAATTGTCTTGAAGTAATTGGTAAAAGTCTGCGGCATAATCTTCTAAATCTTCATTCGAATACTGCGACCAATTGGTAGCCAAATAATGATCGTAAACAATGTCCATAATCACACCCGAATAATGTCCGTATTTTTCATGCAATCGGTGTTTGCTCTTTCTATATATCGGATGCGCATCGGTAAACGTATCAATATAACGATGCAACAAAATGCCTTTTCGTACTTCGTCGGGATATTCCAAATACGAGTTGCCACGAATACTATCGGCCATAAAATTCCCAATTTTGAGTAAATCGTTGTTTCCAGAAAGATAGATGTGGGCTAGAAAATTCATTTTTTAAGTTTCTGAGTAGCTGAGCGACTGCGTTTGTTTTTTGTAAATATAACAAAAACTTAGCTACTCAGCTACTCAGTTACTCAGCAACTTTTTTATATTTGTACCTCAAACGTAATAATTCAAAAATGACTTTAATAAAATCAATATCGGGAATTCGTGGCACTATTGGCGGAAAAGTAGGTGATAATCTAACGCCTGTTGATGCAGTAAAATTTGCTTCAGCGTACGGAACTTTTCTTAAAAACAATTCCAATAACAAAGAAAAATTAAAAGTAGTTATAGGAAGAGACGCTCGTATTTCGGGACCAATGATTCACAATTTAGTAATGAATACGTTACTGGGTTTGGGAATTGATGTTATTGATTTGGGATTATCCACAACACCAACGGTAGAAGTTGCTGTTCCGATGGAGAAAGCGGATGGAGGAATTATTCTAACCGCTTCTCACAATCCGAAACAATGGAATGCCTTGAAATTACTGAATGCAAAAGGCGAATTTTTAAGCGGAGCTGATGGGGAACAGATTTTACAAATAGCCGAATCGGAAGCGTTTGATTTCTCCGATGTAGATAGTTTGGGTGAAATTACTGTTAACGATTCGTATATGGACATTCACATTGACGAAGTATTGGATTTGCCTTTGGTCGACGCAGAAGCCGTTGCCAAAAGAAAATTCAAAGTAGTTGTCGATGGCGTGAATTCGTCGGGTGGAATTATCATTCCGAATTTATTAGAGCAAATGGGTGTTGAAGTTGTAAAATTATACTGCGAACCAAATGGTCATTTTCCGCATAATCCAGAGCCTTTGAAAGAACATTTGGGTGACATTTGTAAATTGGTGGTGGAAGAGAAAGCCGATTTCGGAATCGTAGTCGATCCCGATGTAGACCGTTTGGCGTTCATTTCTAACGATGGTGAAATGTTTGGCGAAGAGTATACGTTGGTAGCTTGCGCCGATTATGTGTTGAGTAAAACTCCTGGAAATACGGTTTCTAATATGTCGTCGTCTCGTGCTTTGCGCGATATTACGAACAAACACAACGGAAGTTATCAAGCCAGTGCTGTGGGTGAAGTGAATGTGGTGGAGCTAATGAAAGCGACCAACGCGATTATTGGTGGAGAAGGCAATGGCGGCATCATTTACCCTGAATTGCATTACGGAAGAGATAGTTTGGTGGGCGTGGCGTTGTTCTTAACGCATTTGGCAAGTTTGGATATTACCGTTGCCGAATTGCGAGCGTCTTATCCGCAGTATTACATGAGTAAAAATAAAATCGAATTGACACCACAAATTGATGTCGATGCTATTTTGGTTGGAATGACTGCTAAATATGCCAACGAAAATATTTCGACTATTGACGGAGTAAAAATCGATTTTGCATCGGAATGGGTGCATTTGCGAAAATCAAATACCGAACCGATTATCCGAATTTACACTGAAGCACCTACTCAAAATGCTGCTGATGCATTGGCATTGCGAATTATCGATGAGATAAAAGCAGTTGCTGGGATTTAAAATAATTC
>JAZKGN010000053.1:787-28538 GCA_040385945.1 Bacteroidota bacterium | reverse complement strand
CGAAAAGTGGTGACTAAACCCATGACGAGCAAGGAGTTTTATTTTGTTATTAGTCCGGTTATTGCTTCTGTCCGACAAGGACACATGACAATGTCTCCTACAATGAAACGAGTTTCCAAAAAAGAAGCCAAACGATTGAAGAAAAGTGGTGACGGACCTATTTCGCAATTTGTTTTTGAATGGCAACAGGAACGTCTCTTTGTTGTAAAAAGTAAAAACAAGAAGAATAAAATCAAAGAAGGTGCTGAAGTCATTTCTGTGAATTCGGTAACACCACAATCGATTTATGCCAAGTACCGCAAGTCGTTTACTTCTGACGGATTTAATTCCACTTTTTTGCGTAAATTCTTTTCTAAACGATACAATTTGTATTTGACCAACGAAATTGGTGTCAACGACAGTTTGACGTATGTTTTTAAACAAAACGATTCGGTGTTTACGCGAGTGGTTTCTCGAAATAAACCCGTTGTTAAATCAGCTCCTAAAACAACCGATTCTACAAAAGTAGTAGCCAAAACAGAAGTGGATAAAGCCAAACTAAAAGCCGAGAGAAAACGCAAGAAAATCTACGGTTATGATACAGCAAATAAAGAATACATCAAGAGTTTGACAATTGTGAAATCGGACAGTTCAGTGGCGGTTTTGAAAATTAAAAACTTTACGGAAGGTCGTTATTACAGAGCGTATGATGCGTTATTTGATTCGATTAAAAAGAGCAACATCAAAACATTGGTAATTGATATTCGCGATAATCCTGGTGGAAGAGTAGCCGAAGTAGTCGATTTTTATTCGTATTTAACTGATGCCGAATATACTATGTTGCAACCTGCAATCGTCACTTCAAAAACGAGTTTGTGGAATACAGGAATTTTTAAAGCATCACCTGTAATAGCGTACCCGCTTATCGGACTTGGTTACCCATTTTACATGACATTTTCGTATTTTAAAATAACCAAAAACGACGATGGTGCTTACCAATACAAACTCACTGGTGCGCGAAAAAGAAAAAACGATCCCAACCATTTTTCGGGTAAAATATATGTTTTGATTAATGGTGGTAGTTTTTCGGCATCTTGTATCTTGTCATCATCTTTGAAAACAAACCCAAATGTAACTTTTGTTGGTGAGGAAACAGGAGGTGCTTTTAACGGAACTGTGGCTGGTTTAATGCCAATGGTGGAATTACCAAATTCTAAAATTGTACTGCGATTGGGATTGATGGACATTAAAACGATAAGCCAAACGAAAGTAAGTGGTAGAGGTATTTTTCCGGATAAAGAAATTATTTCAACACTTCAAGATAAAATTGACCATAAAGATCCTGAGTTACAATGGGTTTTAAGTGAAGTTAAAAAAGACAAACCTTAAGAACTACACGACAACATCGAACAGCCCACTTTTACACGCGCCCAATCGGGACGTTTGGCATACCATTTTTCAAATGCTGGTTGTTCGTCATACGGATTTTTTAAAAGCGTATACAACTCGTCGATAAGCGCAAAATCGTCGGCATTGGCAGCATCAATGGCGAGTTGTGCCATGTAATTCCGAAGAACGTATTTCGGATTTACAGCATCCATCGCTGCTTTTCGTTTTTCGTCACTGAGCTCTTCTTTTTGCAAGCGATCTATGTATTTTTTAAACCAATTTTCCCATGATTTTAAAACTCCTTTATTGATGGCAGAAGGATTGTAAAATGCATTGACTATTGTTGCAATGGCACAGCCTTGCGAATGCTCTTTTTTTACAAATGCCAATTCTCTAAAAAAGATGGTCATATCGGTTTCGGATAATTGCAAGACCTTTTCAAGCTCTGATATCAAACTTTCATCATCTTTACTAAACTTCTGCAAACCTAATTTTTGCTTCATCATTTCAACATAATCACTTTCATACTTTATTGCAAACGAATTTAATATCGCTTCCAACGGCGCCGCTTCTTCAATTAACGGAAAAATAGCATTGGCCAATTGGTACAAATTCCACAACGCAATATCGGGCTGTTTGCCATAAGCATATCGTTTGTGTTCGTTGTCGGTGGTGTTGGGTGTCCAATTCGGGTTGTAATCTTCGAGCCAGCCATACGGACCGTAATCGATAGTAATTCCATGAATGGACATGTTATCAGTATTCATCACACCATGCACAAATCCCACACGTTGCCAATGCAAAATCAGTGCTCTTGTGGAATCAACAACAGTTTTAAAACACGCAATATAATCTTCTTTAGAATCGCCTTTTATCTCAGGGAAATAATGTTTAATGGTAAAATCGACGAGTAGTTTTAAATTTTTCACATCATTTCGAGCAGCAAAAATTTCAAAACTTCCAAAACGTATAAACGAAGGAGCAACTCTACAAACTACAGCACCTTTTTCATAATCGGCATTGCCATCATACAACATGTCTCTCAAAACGTCGTCACCAGTAGTGATTAACGATAGCGATCGCGTAGTGGGAACGCCCAAATAAAACATGGCTTCGCTGCACAAATGTTCCCGCACTGACGAACGCAATACTGCCAAACCATCCGCACGGCGTGAATAGGGCGTGCTTCCAGCGCCTTTTAATTGTAAGGTATAAAATTTATTGTTGTTTTCGATTTCGGTTAAATTGATGGCACGACCATCTCCTAGTTGTCCAGCCCAATGTCCGAACTGATGACCACCATAACACATGGCAAAAGGTTGGGTATTGTCGAGCACTTTTCTTCCTGAAAAAACAGATAAGAAATCTTCTGATTGTGTTTCTTCTGCAGAAATTCCTACTAAAGTAGCCACAGCTTCCGAAATATGAAGTAGTTTTGGATGGGAAGGAATTCGAGGCATAACATACGAAAAACAAGCCTCATTAACCTGACGGGTTACATTGCTTTCGTCTTTATCAGCGGGCAATTCAGATGTAAATCGGTTATGGATGTTCAAGTTCATAGATCAAAGGGCTCGTGTTTTTCAAAGTTACTAATTTAATACATCGATTGCTATTTCAAATCAATAAATAATTAAAAAAATGTATCTTTGACGTCAAATTTTAACTTCATGATTACAACCGAAGCAACAACGCAATTAGAACAGTATTTTCAACAATTCCGTAAAAATATTATCGGAATTGATCAAGAATTTATGTCGCCTTTTGGAAAGCAGAAAATCATTTATACGGATTGGACTGCTAGCGGAAGGTTGTACCGACCAATTGAAGAAAAATTAATGAACGAATTTGGTCCGTTTGTTGCCAACACACATACCGAAACATCGATTACCGGAACGGCTATGACGATGGCATATCACGAAGCGCGTCACATTATAAAGCATCATGTGAATGCCAATGATGACGATGTAATTATTACCGATGGAACGGGAATGACAGGTGTTGTAAATAAATTTCAACGCATACTCGGTCTCCGAATTCCAGAAAATTTAAAAGAGTTTACAACAATTCCGAACGAAATAAAACCAATCGTTTTTATCTCACACATGGAACACCATTCCAATCAAACGTCGTGGCTAGAAACCATTGCCGATGTGGAAGTGATTCAGTGTGATGACGAAGGATTGTTCTGTTTAAAAGAGTTTAAAAAGTTAGTTGAAAAACACAAAGACAGAAGTTTTAAAATTGCTTCAATTACGTCGTGTTCCAACGTAACCGGAATTCGCACGCCATACCATGAAGTAGCGAAAATAATGCACCAAAATAATGGCGTTTGTTTTGTTGACTTTGCCTGTTCGGGTCCGTATGTCGATATCGATATGCATCCAACGGATCCCGAAAGTTACTTAGATGCCATTTTCTTTTCACCACATAAGTTTTTAGGCGGACCAGGTACTTCGGGTGTTTTGGTATTCAATAAAAATCTGTACAAAAACAATGTGCCCGATTGTCCAGGTGGCGGAACGGTAAGTTGGACCAATCCTTGGGGCGAACACAAATACATTGACAACATTGAAGATCGTGAAGATGGTGGTACTCCAGGTTTTTTACAAGTCATTAAAACCGCTTTAGCCATTCAGCTGAAAGAGCAAATGGGAGTCAAAAACATCTTGAACCGCGAGCATGAAATTGTAGAATATGTTTTTGAGCAATTAGGAAATACGGATGAAATCAAGATATTAGCCAAAGAACACCAAGATAGGTTAGGCGTAATTTCTTTTTATATTGACGACTTGCATTTTAATTTGGGTGTGAAAATTTTGAATGATAAATTCGGAATCCAAACGCGTGGTGGTTGCAGTTGTGCAGGAACCTACGGTCACTTTTTACTTCATGTAGATCAAGAAACGTCACACGATTTGGTAAGTCAGATATCGTTGGGCGATTTAATCAAAAAACCAGGATGGATTCGGATGTCGATTCATCCAACAACTACTTCAGAGGAGATTAAATACGTTTGTGATAGTATTAAAGCGTTGTCTCAAAACCACAAATCATGGTCGACAGATTATGTTTACAATGCAAAAACCAACGAGTTCCATCACAAAAATGCATTGCATCAAGAAGCAGCAATGGTAAAAAATTGGTTTAAAGTGTAGTTAGATTTACCCTTTTTTGTGTTTCCAACGTTTGTGTGTCCACAGGTAAAATTGAGGAGCTTCCAAAATTTGCTGTTCAACTTTTTGCATGAATAATTCCGATACTTTATAATCAGGAACCGATTGTACATCGTCACTCAGCAATTCAAAAGTCGCCTGATAATAACCTCGTTTTACTTTTTTTACTTTCAGGAACATCATGTTCATGTCGTATTTTTTCGCCAATGCTTCGGCGCCAATATGAATCGGTGTGTCAATTCCCATAAACTGATACCAATACATCGAATCGGAACGACGCGGCGTTTGATCACTTGCAAAACCGTACACGCCTAAAACGCCATCTTTGGTATTCTTTTCGATGGTCCCTGAGGTTTCTTTTGTTGTGATTAGGTAGGCTTTAAATTTAGATCGGATATTTTTGACCAGTTTGTCAAAATACGGATTGGCAATTCTTTTATAAATGGCGTAGCCTTTAAAGTTGATTTTATAATTCATCGAAATCACCCATTCGTATGTGGCGTAATGTGCAATCATGATGGCAATGCTTTTTCCTTTTTTTTCTAAATCGAGATAGGTGTCGAGGTTGGTAAACTGAAATCGTTTCTCCATTGTTTTCTGCGAAATACTCATCGTTTTGATCATTTCTAAAAACATATCACACATGTGATGGAAGAATTTCTTTTCTATAATGCGTCGTTCTTCATCGGATAAATGAGGCAATGCTTTGGCTAAATTATTACGAACGGTTCTTTTTCTGTAACCTAAAACATAGTAGACCAATCCGTAAATAGCATCCGAAAGAAAGTAAACAACACGAAAAGGAAGTATGGAAATAAACCAAAGTAGTGGGTAAAGTAAAAGATAAATGAGGTACTGCATTCGTAATTTTTATGCAAATATACATTTTATCACAATTTTATATGATGGGTTTAACAAATCCTAAAGAACTATTGTTATTTTTACTCAAAAATAGCTACTATGGAATGGAATGTTTTTCTGATTGCGATTATTGCAATCAATGTGATGTTTAGTTTAAAAGGCTTTGAAGACATGGCTTTTTTTAGGAAATACGAATTTCATGTCGGAAGCATTCGTTCGGGAGAACAAATCAGAATGGTATCTTCAGGCTTTTTACATGTCGATATTTCACATTTAGCATTCAACATGTTGACCTTGTACTTTTTTGCACCTGTAGTGTATGAAGAATTAGGTAATTTCTCCTTTTTACTAGTATATGTCGGAAGCTTGATTTTTGGAAGTTTACTCACCATGATTTTCCACAAAGACGATTACAGTTACCGAGCAGTTGGTGCTTCGGGAGCGGTGACAGGCGTTTTGTATTCGGCTATTTTATTGCATCCAGAGATGAATTTGTATCTTTTCTTTATTCCGATTCCGATTAAAGCGTATATTTTCGGAATAGGCTATCTGCTGTATTCGATTTACGGAATGAAAGCCAAGAACGACAATATTGGTCACACAGCGCATTTTGGTGGCGCCATTGGCGGTTATGTGATTACGTTGATAAAAGCACCCGAATTGTTTACGACAAGTACCGAAATGGTGATTTTACTAGCCATTCCGATTGTGATATTATTTTTCTTAGCGAAAAGCGGAAAGCTATAATTGGCATAACTTTTGAAAATACGTTTTCGAATCATAAAAAAACTTACATTATGAAAAGAATCATCATCATCTTAACTGTTGTATTCGCCACAATGGCAAATGCACAAGAGCAACAGAAACAAGTACCACAAATTAACGTTTCTGGAGAAGGAAAAATTAAAGTCACCCCAGACAAGGTAAGTATCAATTTTGGTGTCACCAATATCGGAAAAGAAGCGTCAGAAGTAAAGAAACTGAACGACGAAACGGTAGATAAAGTAATGAAGTTTATTAAAAAGTTTGGCATTGCGACTGCCGATTATCAAACCACCAATGTAAGTTTAAACAGAACCTACGATTATGATAAAAAGAAATACAATTACCAAGCGTCACAATCGGTTACGATTTTGCTAAAAGACATTTCAAAATACGATAGTTTGATGATGGGATTGGTCGATAACGGAATCAATAACATCACCAACGTCGAGTTTCAATCATCTAAAATAGAAGAACACAAATCGGCAGCCCGTAAAGCAGCGATAACTGAAGCCAAGCACAAAGCCGAAGATTATGTTTCGGTGTTGGGACAAAAAGTAGGTAAAGCACTTTTAATTAGTGATGCATCGTCTGTTTATTATCCGCAACCGATGTATAAAGAAATGCGAACAATGGCAGCAGGAGCTAGTGATGCACAGCAAGAAACATTGGCTGTTGGTGAGATTGAGGTAGTGGCTACGGTTACGGTGAGTTTTGTGTTGGAGTAGGCTTTTTGTTATTTTAAATTTTGAATTATAAATTTTGAATTGACACCATCACTATTAAGTGTTATGTTGCTATTAATTAAAATACAATTTCAGATAAATAACTACAAAATTTGAATTTATTAGTATTTCATTTAAAATTTATAATTCAAAATTTAAAATAAATACTCAGTAAGAGTGAACTCTTACTGCAAGTTTTCCTTCGCAGGATTACTCCGCTGCGCTCCGTGATCCTTTTGAAGGAAAACTTACAAGCATTTAAAAAAAGAAAAACCCATCAAGCGAGCTTGTGGGTTTTTCTTTTTTTAAATGCTTGTGGGGAGAGCAGGATTCGAACCTGCGAAGACGTAGTCAGCAGATTTACAGTCTGCCCTCGTTGGCCGCTTGAGTATCTCCCCAATCGTTATTTCTGCTGCAAATATAAAAACACTTTTAATGTTTGCAAACTAAAATGTGACTTAATTGGATAATAAATTTCAACATTTTGAAAATGAAAGACATAAAAAAATCTCCACTAGGGAGATTTATATGTTTTAGGTTAAAACCAATTACGAAGCTGATAAAAGTTCAACAACTTTCGCTTTTAATTCGGCACCTCTTAAATCTTTTGCTACAATTTTACCAGTACTGTCTAACAAATACGTTGTTGGAATTTGCTCAATATTGTATTGCATCGCAATTGGGTCTTTCCATTCCAATAAGTTAGAAATTTGTGGCCAAGTCAATTTATCTTTAGCAATGGCTTCTTTCCATTTGGCAGCGTCTTTATCCAAAGAAACACCAACAATGTTTAATCCTTTTGTGTGTAGTTCATTATAAAGTGCTACAACAGCCGGATTTTCTTTACGACATGGTCCACACCAAGATGCCCAAAAATCGATAATGGTTACTTTTCCTAATGATTCTTTTAAAGAAACTGTTGTTCCTTCTGGTGTTTTAGCAGAAAAATCAGGAGCCATTTGTCCAACAGTTACAGCAGCAACTGGTTTTGGAGCAGGAGTGGCTTTACTGAACATATCCAGTTGTTCTTTGATTTTTTTTGCTGGTTTGGTGCTTTTTATAGAGGCATCGAAATTGTCATATATTTTTTTAATTTTCTTAGGATCAGCATCAGGAGCTCTGAACATTTCAAGCACAATTAATGCAGAAATAAAAGATTTAGGATGTGTATCTGGGTATTTCAACATCATGTTTTTCAACTCATCTTGAATGACACTGTTTTGTTTGATTAGTTTGTTTAAAGTAACGGTATCATTTTTTTGTTGCGCCTCTGTAAAAGCTTGCATGTTCTTAGTTTGAAAAGCCTGCATTTTCTTTTGGATTTTTTTGGCTTCATCATTGAATTTTTGGAATTCATCATTATTGTACGTTCCAGAAATTCTAGAAATATTGATTGAATCCTTTTTTACGTCTACTTTGATTTCGTCATTTTCAACAATCACAGGAAATCCGTTATTATAATCAGGAAAAGATAAGGCATACATGGTAGGCTCTTTGATTTTTCCTTTAAATTCAAATTTACCATCTTTTACTTTTACTGTATCAACAGCTACCATTGCCATTCCGGCTTCATCTTGAGTTTGAAGAATAACGGTTTTACCATCTTCCATTCCTTTAGCTGTTCCGGTAATAATAAATTCTCCTTTTTTTACTTTGCTACATGATACTATAGATGCAATTACAAAAGCAAATAAAACTAATTTTCTCATCTTGTTCTTTTAATATTTAATTTTAACTTCATTCAATTCGACCTAAATGGTCTTAGCTGGCAAAAGTAATAAATTTAGTTATTTACGTACTATTAATTATGATTTGTTTTGCAAAAAAAATAGTAGGAATACTACGTTTTGAATTGGTATTAAAATCTGGTGCTATATTACAGATTACGAATAGATTAAATTATCAACATTAACAATGATTTACCGATTATATGACTAAATTTGCCAATAAAAAAAGTACTCATGATTAAGAGATTATCTTTATTCGTAAATATATTGTTCTGTAGTTTTGCCTTTAGTCAATTGGTAATTAACGAAGTAGATGCCAATACGCCAAGTACGGATGTTTTGGAATTTGTCGAACTAAAATCGACAACTCCTAATTTTGCTCTCGATGGGTATGTTTTGGTTTTTTACAACGGAAGCACTAACGGAACAGGTACGTTAAGTTATTTTGCTTACGATTTAGATGGCTTCACAACGGATATAAATGGTATTATTCATTTTGGTAATCCTCAAGTGTCACCAGCACCTATCGGAGTAATTCCCAACGAAACCATACAAAACGGTCCTGACGTAATTGCGATTTATCAAGGTAATGCTTCTGATTTTCCTGTAGATACACCCGCTCATACTACAGGTTATGTTACTGGTTTTGCCTATTCCAACAGCAATACGATAACTCCAACGACGTTAATGAGTATTTTTGGAATTACCGTTTGCACCAATGAAAACCAAATGTCGAACGCTGCAGCACATTCGATTCAAAGAAATACCAACGGAACATTTAGTGTAGGTACACCAACGCCAGGTGTGAATAACGACGGAAGTGGTGTGGTGCTCAATGCCATTACTATTACACCATCGGTTGCAAGTATCACCGAAGGCGAAACGTTAACGATAACGTTTACAACAGCAGCACCAGTTACGAATTCCGATTTAATAATTAATTTATCGCTTACCAAAGGTAGTTTTAATGCAAGCGATTTTTCTGGATCGTTGACGACTTCAATTGTTGTAGGACAAAGTACTGTGAGTAAAATATTTGTACTTACCGATGATGTAATTAATGAAGGTGATGAAGAAATGCTTATCAAAGTCAGCTCTGTTCAAAACGGGTATGCCTTGGTCAACAATAATATTATTTTGCGAGTGCATGATAACGATTTTATTGTGCAACCATGGGGAACACCAATGGCTCCGACTTATGGTATTGTAACACCTACAACACCTGTTGGGTATTACAGTTCGTTAGAAGGATTAACAGGAGCTGCTTTAAAACAAGCCTTGCAAAATATTATTGCCAATCCAGCTGTTGTCAGAGCGCACACCTATGGTGACGTAAACGATATTTTATTGCAATCCGATCAAAACCCAGCCAATAGTAGTCAGGTTTGGTTGATGTATGTAGAGCATCCTCTTTCAAAAATAGACATTCAAACGAGTAGTAGCAATATTGGCGTTTGGAATAGAGAACATATTTTTCCGCAATCGAGAGGTGGATTTCAAGATGGTACTTCATCTACTCCAGACGGAATCAATCTTTGGTTGCCCACTAGTGCCGATGATATTTTAGCAGGTCATGGTGATGCACATCACATACGTGCGGAAGACGGTTCTGAAAACAGCCTTCGAAGCAACCGCGATTATGGTACCGATTATAACGGTCCGACTGGAAATGCTGGAAGTTGGCATGGCGATGTGGCACGTTCATTATTTTACATGGCGGTGCGTTACAATGGACTGAATTTGGTCAATGGTAATCCGGCCGACAATATTGTAGGGCAAATGGGCGACTTAGCGTCGTTGTTGTTGTGGAATGTTTCCGACCCACGTGATGATTTCGAAATGAACCGTAACAACTACATTTATACATGGCAATACAATCGAAATCCGTTTATCGATTATCCTAATTTAGCCGATTACATTTGGGGAACTAGAGTAGGGGAAGCATGGTCTTCCACCTTGTCTACTACAGCTTTTGCCGATTTAAATGTGTTCGTTTATCCCAATCCAACCCATAATAATTTTACTATTGCTGGATTGCAAAATCAAAGTACGGTAGAAGTGTACAACAGTTTAGGAACAAAAGTATATGAAACAACTTTTTCTGGCGATACACTCATTACCACCAATTGGGCAACCGGTTTGTATTTTGCAAAAATAAGTTCAGAGGGGAAAAGTGTGGTGAAAAAAGTGATTGTGAATTAGATTTGAAGTCGTTTATTCTGTTTATTTGACACTCTATTTATATAGCGTTGCCACTTTATAACGTTTTTAAGTAGTCTAAAAGGTCCTTTTTGTCTTGCTGGTTCATTTTCCAACTTACACCACTATTTACTTTTGTTCCATCACTTTTTATGTCATGGTCAAGAAAGCGATAAAACAACGAGTCGTTGTATGGAACGTTATAATTATTTGGGTTGGACAGCTGGCTGAATTTTATAGAAACAGTTCTCATTGCATCGCCCTTTTTTCCGTGGCAAGTCATACAATTAGTCACAATTGTTATTCGTGAAGCACTTTTATTAAGCAACTTATTGCCTTGTAGGTTTTTGCCTGTTTTGTATATCGTTTCTCCGTTTGTTTTATAAATGGGATGGCTACAAGAAAATAGTACAGCAACAGAACTACTAAAAATAAATAGTTTAAAGTTTTTCACGACCTTATTTTTTTTGAGTTAGTAACGACAAAATTGCAAAGCAAAAGGCAACAATTGAAGCATCTGTTCTTAGAGTGTGGTAATCGTTCCAAGGTTTTTCAAATGCTTTTCTCATTGCTTTAATTTCGATTTCTGTTGCTGATGAAATTGAAAAATTTGCCAATTGCTCATTGAGTGGAACATTGCAGAATACGGTTACCCCAAAAACACCGATGAAGTAAACTAACGATGCAGCCAGCATTAGATAAAAGGATTCTACATTATAATTTCTATAACTTAACCAACTTGAAACGGGAAGCGCCAATACGCTACCCATAAAGCTTATAAAGAAATAAGGAGTTTGTATTGCTTTGTTAATCGATTGGAAAGATTGAAGGTAGGTGTCGTTCTGTAAATTGCCTAATCCTTTAATTACTGAGCAGTCATACCCATAGAACAAACCAGCTAGCAGCCCAGTAAGCAGTAGGGTTATAAGTTGGAATAATTGTACAAAGTTTATATTTATTGAATTTTCCATATTCCAGTTTTTACGGTTTTAGTGATGTAGTCTTTAAATGTATTGGGTTTTCTGCCTAAAATAGTTTTTATATCGTTGGTTAGATATTCATTTCTTCCGTCGAGCGTTTCCGCAAATAAATACTGTATCAACCCTATAAAATCATCGGGTACTTGGTGCGTTTTAAGATAGGCTGTATAGTCATCCATACTGATTTCGGTATATACAATTTGTCTTTTTAAAGCTGCCGCAATTTGAGCAGTTGCCGATTCGAACGATAGCAATTCAGCACCAGTGAGCTCGTATATTTTTTGAGAATGTTTATTGTTAGTCAATGCTGCTACTGCAACAGCAGCAATATCATCGGCATCTATAAATGGCTCTAACGCTATAATTGTTGGCAGTACAACTTCGTTACTTAAAATAGAATCAAGAAAAAAGCTTTCGCTAAAATTTTGCATAAACCAACTGACTCTAATAATTGTCCAGTCTATACCAGATTGGATAATGAGTTGTTCGCAAGCCTGTGCTTTTTTTGATCCTCTACCCGATAGAAGAACCAATTTTTTTACATTATTAGCCTTGGCTATTTCTGTAAAAAATTTGATTTTTTCATAGGCTTGTGGCACGACTAAATCGGGTTGAAACGTTATGTAGACACTTTCAATTCCGGCAAGCACCTCTTGCCAGTTACTTGAGTCTTCCCAACTAAAAAAAGGATTTCCATTTCTTGAACCTAAACGAGTGGGAATTTGAAGATTTTGCAATCGCTCGGCAACACGACTCCCTGTTTTGCCTGTGCTTCCTAAAACTAAAATTTTGCTGTTCATAATTATTTATTTAAAATTATGAAGCAAAATTAGAGCTGTACGAACTCGATAAATAGAACAAAACCGACAAAGTTATTTTTCCGATTTAAAGGCTAAGGGTGTTTTTCCGGTATATGCTTTGAAGACTTTTATAAAGTGAGATTGGTCGGCAAACCCATTTGCATAAACAATATCGGTGAGTTTGGTGTAATCTTTTACAGTTAGTTGTTCGAGTGAATGCTGGAATTGAATGATTTTAGAAAATTGTTTTGCAGTAACACCAACCGAATTAAAAAATCTACGTTCAAAGGTTCGTTCAGTCAAATGCAGTTCATCGTAAATGTTTTTGACAATTATTTGCCCTCTCATACTGATGATTTTTTTAATAGCAAGTGCAATAGTAAAGTCGAGTTCTTTTTGTTTGTTTTTAAGCAACGAAGCAATGAAGGTGCTAATTATAGTAGTTCTTTCTTCAAGTTTTTGTGTCTGATTGAGTTGTTTTACCGCGTCAACGCCGACATTATTTTCTAATTGGTCGAGATTGTAACAGTTGTCGTTAAGGTCTTTGGCGTCTATATTGAAAAAGCTTTTCAATACGAAAGGATACAATTGAAATACGATTAATTTGTAATTTCCTTTGATAATTAATTCAATTGGTTTTAGGGTTTGCCCGTATAGAAATAATGAGGGCATTTCTTTGTTGTGTGGACTAACAAACAACCCATTTTTTGTTTCTTGAAACATCAACCCTGGATAGCCATCAGCATAAAAGGGTAGCACTGTATTTTGATTGCTTTCATGCTCTTCAAAAACCAAAATATTCTTTACGAATAAAGAAATTGATTTGTCAGGATGTACAGTTTTGAAGTTCATTTTTTGTCTATCGTTCGTGTTTGTAGTATCATTAAAAATGACAGCTAACAACCAAATAACGGTAATTTATTCAACAATAACACTTTTAGTTGCCTTACCTTGATTGGTGATTACTTCAACGAAATACGTTCCTTTAGCTAATGACGAAACATCAATCGTTGTTGTAGTTACTTGCGTTACTAATTGCCCTAAAGCGTTGTAAATGTTTGCGCTTTGCAATATCATTTCTTGTTGCAGTTGAATGTTTAATAGTTCAGAAGTAGGGTTCGGATACACACTGAAATTATCCCAAACATAGCTGTTTGAAGACAAAAGTTGCGTGATGTCGTATACGCGCGCTTGTCCGCTGGTAGCACCATTCGTTCCGTTATAAGGTGATCCGATGATGAGTGTATTTCCATCTCCAGACAATGCTACACTATTCCCCGAGTTATCTCCTGCCGCTTGCCCGTTGATATCGATACCGCGTTGCGTCCAAACGCCTGCGATGTTTTTGTAAATGCGTACATGTCCAGATCCAACGCCGTTACCGCCATTCATATTGGCACCAATAACCACTACGCTGCCATCAGCAGAAATAGAAACGCTTCTCCCCGAAGTATCATTTATAGCCTCGCCATTAATAACCGCTCCCTGCTGTGTCCATGTTCCAGCGATATTTTTAAACACTTTTACGTAACCCGAATTAACGCCCAAACTACTATTTCCGATAGCGCCAACACCTACAGTATTTCCATCTGCAGAAATAGCAACACTATATCCGAAAATTTCATTGGAAGCCGTGCCTCTTATATCGGCGCCTTCTTGTGTCCATACGTTACCACTATTTTTATAAATTCTTACCCTGCCCGAGTAGCCGCCATTTGAGGAATTATAAGGCGAACCAACAGCAACAACAGTACCATCTGCCGAGAGCGAAATACTTCGTCCGAAAGCATCATAAAACCAACCGTCGATATTGGCACCAATTTGTGACCAGGTGTTGCCTATTAATCTATAGACACGCACGATGCCCGAATCGTTACCATTGTTGGTATTATAGGGCGATCCGATGGCTACGACAGTTCCGTCTGCAGAGAGTGACGTACTCCAGCCCGATGCGTCACCATACGCCGTTCCGTCGATATCATTGCCTTGTTGTGTCCATACGCCGGCTATATTTTTATATACACGCACATGGCCCGTATGAAAATTATTTTCAGGTGCGCCAATAGCAACAAGGCTTCCGTCAGCCGATAGCGACACACTGTAACCGGATTCGTTTCCTGCAGCTTCGCCATTAATAGTTGCTCCCTGTTGCACCCAAGCTCCTGCTATTTTTTGGTACACACGCACACAACCCGAATTGCTTCCGTTAACATCACTCAAAGGCGAACCTACGGCGATTATGGTACCATTAGCAGAAACAGCAACACTGCTTCCGGTGTTGTCAGCGGCTGCTAGACCGTTAATGTCAAGTCCGATTTGTGTTTGGCTCATGCCTAAAAAAGGGAGTGCTATGAGGAGTAGAAGTTTTTTCATGGGTATAGGTTTTATTCAAAAGTAAGAAAAAAAATAATATGTAGTATCATCTCGTTTACGGAGGGCTGAACAGATTAGCTCCGCTCCGTTCGGCTCCGCCTCGGGTGCCACGTCGCAAGCTTCTCGCAATGACCGTGCTCTATTGATGTTCTGTTTAGCAATTACTAAACACGCACCATCCCAACAATGCCTTCCGGAATCACATCTTTCGTTTTAGCAATCTGCAATGACAAACTGCCTTCTTGGATGTCGTCTAGCAACCATTTTCCTTCGGTGTATTCTAAGAACCAAAGGTATTCTAGGTCTTGAAAACCTTCTTTGCCTTGTGTTATTTTGCCTGTTTCGAGGTCTTTTAAATAATCTTCGGCTTCGATATCAATGGCGATGGCGATGCGTGTGCCTTCAAAATTAGGGGCATTGGTAAGTTCTAAATACAGCGGACGTATTTTGGTTATGTCTTTTAGTCGCGATACGTTTTTTACGTTTTCTCTTTTCCATTGGTCTAAAAATACTTTTTGTTGGTTTTGCCAGTACCAATGGTTAACATAACCTTGTACTTCGCCCATATTTTCATTGCTCCAAGCGTTGTACACACGACGGATGATGTTTGAGAATTCTTTATTCAATTGCAACCAACCAAACTCTTTGTGTTTGGTGCCGAGTTGATTCAATAGTTTTTTGATTTTTCGTTCTTTTCGCCATTCAATTAATCGGATATAAATAAGTAACGGAAGAAATACAATGGCAAGTACAAACAAGAGGATTTTGCCCCAAAACGATTTGAATAAGCCTTTGGCGATATAACCACCTGGTCCGGCATAGATAGGATCTACATAAAAAAGAAAGGCAATTACAAATACGGTGAGTAGGAGTTGTTTTTTAGTCATGGTTTTTGGTTTGATTTTTTAACGATGCTTATTCTTTTATAATTTTAGTGCTAGAAATTCCGCTTTCTGTATACACTTTTAAAATGTAGTTTCCAGTTGGCAAATCGCTTACGTTTACTTTGTTATCGTTAACGGCATTAGCGCTTAAAATTCTTCCTGCAATGTCGTACACTTCTACTTTAAATACGTTTTCTGGTGTATCAAAATGAATAAGGTCTTTTACAGGATTTGGATAAATTGAAATTAAACTACTAGCTGTAGCTTCATTGCTACCTAATGTTTGAATTGTTGTCACGTAATTGTTAGTTACAATTGGAAAATTATAATCAAAATAAATATTTGCCAAATTACTAAAAGTATCTCCAACAACCAATGTTGCTTTTGTTTTGATTTTAAAAACAATATATCCATCGTTGTTGGCATCATCAAAAGGAAGTTGTATGTTTTGAAAAATGAATTCCAGCTGATTGGTATTTATAATCCGTGTTCTATATGAATGGCTTCCACTTATCGGAAGTAATGTAGCAATATCAAATTTTGCCGTATCAATGACATCTTTAACAACAATATTTTGCGCATTGGCTGTCCCGTTGTTTTCAAAACGAATCATGTAATGCACATATTTTCCAACCATGGCCGGTGCTACTGTTGGCCCTTCCAAACAAGTTTTATCATTTGGATCAAATGAATTGACTACATATTGGTATAAAATCCCCGTATTGTCACTTGGTGTTTCATCCGTCAAACCATTAACAGATAAGGTATAAAATAAATGATCACCATCTACAACAGGAGGTGTTTCCATTGGAGTATTTAAATTTAATACCACAAAAATTTCTCTAGTTTCAAAGGGTTGTAAGTCGGTAAAATTCCATGTCAAACTAGTTGATGACTGACTTGCATTAGCAGGATTGGCTGAAATGAAATCTAAAATAGCATCATCAAAATATAAAACCACCGAACCCGATTGCATTTGTGTTCCTTTGTTTTTAAAGACAATTTTATAATGTGCATCAAAACCCGGTTGCGCACTATTTAAGGGCAAAAATGCTACTTCCAAATCATGGTGAATGCCATTGGCGGTTAGGCAAAAATTATTGGTTGACGGACTAGTAGTGGCTGGAAATGTAACGCTACTTGAAGGTGGTGATACAATAAAGTAACTCGAATTTTCAAGTACCGGAGTAACAGTGTGGGTGCCCGATTGTACTTCGTATTGATAACTCCCCGAATTATCTGTAATTAAATTGCCTGTAGCGATGCCATTTGAAAACTCTAATTTTAAATTCGTAAAATTGATATCACTACTATCACAATCATTGGTATTCATATCATATTTAGTAGTCCCTTGAATAGTATAAAAAAGTCCACCTGGCACAAAGGAACAATAGCCATTTACATGACAATTGGTATAGCCGTATTGAGTTACTGAATTTTGAACTGCTGTAATTTGGTTTTCATCAGCACAAATGTATTCTAAGGTGCTATTGTTTGAAAAGAGTAATTGTATCGATTCTGTACTGCCATTTTTGATATTTAAATAGTTCAGTAGATTATAATTACAATTCAAATTAATAAGATTGGAAAAATTACTTAAATCTAACGATGTTAGCTGGTTGTTGTTACACACTAAAGCCGACAAACTATTGGAGGAACTAAAATTAATAGACGTTAAATTATTATTATTACAGAAAAAGTATACTAATTGATTTTGATTGGAGATGTCAATTTGTGTAAAATTATTAAATCCAATTCTCAAATCAATTAGGTTTAAATTGGTTAAATTCAACGTCGTTAATTGATTGCTATAACACCATAATATGGTCAGCAAAGGCGCATTTGTAATAGTTAATGAGGTTAATAAATTACCAGGGCAATGCAATCGGTCAAGGTGAACCAAATTGGTTAGCGTTAATGTTGTTAATTCATTTCCGTTGCAGTCCAAACGATTGATATTGGTAAAACTATTTATTCCTTCAAGACTCTGAATTAGAGCGAATGTTACCGCTAAGTAACTGACTTGACTCGCTTCGCTCACTTCAATTTCGCCATTGTTATTCGCGTCAATCTTAAAATAATTATTGCTTAAATTTTTAGCGATTTGATTGGAAGGACTAGCAGAAAGTAGTTTTGCTTTAAAATTTGCGTCGGGAATATTGACGATTTGAGCATTAGAATATCCAAAATAAAATACAGTAAACAGTAAAAGTAGTCTTGTTCTCATAAGTGTATGTGCTTAAAGTTACAAATCTATTTAAAAAAAGTTAGTATCGTTAATTTCAGGTGGTTAATTTAGAGATTTGGGGTGAGTGGCTGAGTTACTCAGCCACTCAGCAACTCCCTCATGTGAATCATATAATCATTCCTAATAAAACTATAACACGTTACTTCTAAAAAAGCACCAATTTAGTACTATCCAAAAAACTAGTATTATGAAAACTACCTACAGAATAACTATTTTATGCCTTGTCTTAAATTTATTTACGCTGGTTATACCACAAAAAGCCTCGGCACAAGTGAGTGTAAACTTCCAAGTGTTTTATGATAATTTGAGTCCGCACGGTAATTGGGTAAGCAGTCCCAACTACGGCTATGTTTGGGTGCCTAGAGTGTCTCAAGGATTTACGCCTTACAATACCAATGGAAATTGGGTGTACACCAATGTAGGTTGGACATGGGTATCAAATTACGATTGGGGTTGGGCGCCCTTTCATTACGGACGTTGGTACTTAGATCCGTATTACGGTTGGACATGGGTTCCGGATACCGAATGGGGACCTGGATGGGTTTCGTGGAGAAGCTCTAACGATTACTATGGTTGGGCTCCGATAGGACCCGGAATCACCATCAATTTAGCGTATGGAACTCCGTATAGCATGCCTAATAATTATTGGACATTTGTAGACAGTAATCACTTCGGGCAACCGAATATGAATCAGTACTATGTAAACAATTCCAATAATGTTACCATTATCAATAATACGACTATCATCAACAACATCCATAGAGATAAAAACCGTCAGATACGCTATAACAAAGGTCCAGACAGAAACGATGTGCAACGAAAAACCGGTAGAACATTTACCCCTGCAGCCATAAAAAGCAGGACTTCTCCCGGGCAAAAAGTAAAAGGCAATGCGATAGAATTGTACCGACCTCAAGTAGTGAAAAGCAATGGGACGCGAAAACCACAGCCTAAAAAAATAGCGCAAAAAAGTGATGTAAAACCACAAGCGGTTCGAAACAATAAAGCGGTTACGCCACAAAATAAAGTAAATAAACAACCTAACAGTAGGGTTGCTCCTGAAAAAAAACAAGCACCTCAAAAACGGGAAGTAACGCCTCAAAAACAAAAAGAGCAACAGCCTGTTCGAAGCAATGCGTTGGAGCAAGAGCGTAAGCAACAGCAACAACAGCAACAAAGACAACAAGAACAAACGCAAAGACAGCAGAAAGAACAGCAAGCGCAAAGACAAGAACAACAAGTACAGCAGCAACGACAACAACAGCAGGCTGAAAGACAGCAGCAACAGCAAAGGCAACAACCTCAAGCGCAACAGCCTCAACAGCAACGTCCGCCACAACAACAACAACAAAGACCACCTCAACAACAGCCTAATAGAGGTGGTGGTAATGATAAACCGAATGGTAGGTAATGGGAAGTTGACGTTTGTGGTGAGCTCAACAGATTAGCTCCGCTCCGTTCGGCTCCGCCTCGGGTGCCATGTCGCAAGCTCCTCGCAATGACGCTGCTCCATTGGCGTTCTGTTTGCAATGCTTCTTAGTAACACGGTCATTGCGAGCGAAGCGCGGCAATCTGTTCAACTCACCGTAAACGAGATGAGACTACCTACACTTTGCTCACAATGAAGGCACTAATAATACTAACTTAATTAAGCACTTTTGCCATACAAATATTTTTGAAATCCAATAAAAGTATTTCTAATAGTATCAATACCACCTAATATTTCGCTGGCATCACTAATCGATTGATATTTCAGCATGAGTAATTGAGGCAATTTATCTTGGTCTAATTCCTCAACGCCAGTTTCTAAATATTTAGATAAAACAAAGTTTAAAAAATCCTGTTGTTTACCATCCAAACCAATTACAAAACGTTCTTTTGCTAATGCAACACGTTCCTCTCTTGGTATGGGAGTAATATTGTACGCAACAAATTCCAATACATCAAACAAGTCACTGTTTTCAGCTTCAATTAATTCTTGTAAATTTAATAGTGTATCTTTTCCGTAACCAGCAGCATCTAATTTCTCTAAAAAAGATTTTCTTGTTATTGGATTGGACCATATTGTTCTTAATTCTTCTTCATTACTGAAAAAATCGGGTAATTTACCAAACAAGTTTTGCATAAACTGTTCTGCTGAAATAGGTTTTCCATCAGCACTCCAGAACGAAGTGGAAACCATACTCTTGATGGTTCTTTCTTTTCCGTCCGCCAATTTAATTTTTACTCTTTCCAATTTTTTAATTGGTTCAGCAGGTGGTTCATTTACATCACCTGGTTTTGGTTTTCCACCTCCTTTTGGTGTTGGTGGTTCTGGTTCAATAGGTTCTCCATCCCATTCTGGGTCAAGAAAATTTTTATATGCATCTACAAAGTCGTAAATAGTAAAGTAATCTTTCCCATCAAACATTCTGGTACCACGACCAATAATCTGTTTAAACTCTATCATTGAATTCACAGGACGCATCAACACAACGTTTCTAACATTTCTAGCATCAACTCCTGTTGAGAGTTTTTGCGAAGTGGTTAATATGGTAGGAATTGTTTTTTCATTATCTTGAAAATCTTCCAAATATTGTTCTCCCATTGCGCCGTCATTAGCTGTAACTCTAACACAATAATTCGGATTGGTGCTCTTGCTGTATTGATTTATTAAATCGCGCACTGCAGCAGCATGAGCTTGATTAGCACAAAATACAATTGCTTTTTCATTCGGGTTTGCATCGTCCATATACAACTGCACCCGTTTTTTTTCACGCTCTTTTATTTCAATAATTCTATTAAAATCACCTTCTTTATAAACCTTATTGGTTTCTATTTCACCTTGAATCACATCATCATCGGGAGTGTACACATATTCATCTAAGGTCGTTTGAATGCGCTTAACTTTAAATGGCGTTAAAAAACCATCATTAATTCCTTCCTTTAATGAATAGACATAAACAGGTTCACCAAAGTATTTATAGGTATCAACATTATCCTTTCGTTTGGGTGTTGCGGTTAAACCCAATTGCACCGCTGGCGAAAAGTATTCTAATATCTTACGCCAATTGCCTTCATCATTTGCACCACCTCTATGACATTCATCAATAACAATAAAATCAAAAAAGTCAGCAGGATATTCACCAAAGTAAGGTTCGGGATTACCGTCTTTATCACTACCACTCATAAACGTTTGAAAAATGGTAAAGAAAATATTACCGTTAGTAGGTACATTTCCTTTCTTTTTAATCTCGGATGGTTTAATCCTAACTAACGCATCTTCCTGAAAAGCAGAAAACGAATTGAATGCTTGGTTGGCTAAAATATTTCTATCTGCTAAAAACAAAATTCTAGGTCTACGCGCACCATCACGTTTTAAATTCCAACGTGTTTGAAATAGTTTCCATGCTATCTGAAAAGCAATGAATGTTTTTCCTGTACCTGTTGCTAACGTTAACAATATCCTGTCTTGGTCATTAGCAATAGCTTCCATCGTTTTGGTTACCGCATTTTCTTGATAATAGCGAGCCCCTTTTGAACCACCTATCAACTCAAACGGAATTGCATTAAATTTATCCCGCCATTCATTAGCTTTTGCAAACGTTTTATGCCACAATTCGTCAGGAGTAGGGAAGGAAATAACGCTTCCTTCCGTTGCCGTTTCCATACAAATCTGATAAATTTCTTTACCATTAGCTGCATATGTGGTTTTTAACTGCAATCGAGTAGCATACTCTTTGGCTTGCATGACACCTTCGCTCACTTCTAATTCATCACTTTTCGCTTCAACAACTGCCAATTTAATCCCTTTATAAACTAACACATAATCAGCAATAACTGGTTTGGCACGTTTACCACCCATTTGAATGCGACCTGCTGTGATGTTGTATTCACGCAATATCTTAGTGTCTTCTACAACACCCCAACCGCTAGCTTTGAGTTGTGGGTCTATTTTTTCGGCTCTTGTTTCGGCTTCGTTCATGAGTGCTATTTATCTGGATTATCAAATAGTATTCTGTCAAAATTGGTAACTACATATTTTTGAAATTGTGGCTTAACATGTTCTTTTTGTGCTTTAGTATTTTTACCGTTAAACCAAACAGAACGTTTTCCTGTATTTTTACCATTTGAATTTTGATGCGCATGTTCTATAAATTCTTTGGAAGACAATATCCAAGTAATTTCCATTCTTTCAGAATAAAATACAAACCAATAATTCTTTCTATAATCATGTTTCAATCCTGCAAATAAAGCGGCATCACCAAATAATACTTCTTTCGAACGCGCTTTAATTTGCACTTCAACAAAACTACCGTTGGGTTTTTTAACCACTGCATCAATTGCATCATCATCTACCAAAGGTAAATACACATCAAGACCTTGCTTGAGCATTAAGCCAATAACATAAAACTCAATTCGCTTACCAAAGGCAGCAGAATGTCTAAAGGTCTTTGATGTTATTGCTTCACTCATACTTAAACACTTTTACTCGTTAACTCACCACTAAACGCCTTTTGCAATACGCTCTTTTTTAACTCTTCTAAATCTTGCAATTTCTTTTTATAAACTGTTTCTAATTTTTTGGTTTGTTCGTACAAAGCATCTAATTTGAAAACTATATCATTTTGTTTATCAATTTTAGGGAATGAAAGTATAATATCATCCAACATATATCTTGTTACCTGATTTATCATAGTATTTTCTCCACCACTTATTTGTTTTTTGAAATCACTTGATTTAAAAAACCATGAAAGGTAAGGATTGTATTCGCTTCGTATTATCATCATAAATGTACCAAAAGTCATGACTTCATTAAAACTTTGAATTTTGGCAGTTTTACCAACTAGCCTTTGACTTCCATTTCTACTACACATTAAAATGTCTCCATCAATTACTTTAATCTTATCTTTTACATTAAGATTTACTCTAACAATATCTTTAAAATCTAATTTATCATTTTGGATATTTGATGAACGTAAAACAATTATTCCTGTATCGCTAACGTCTTTTGGTGAGTATGTTAAGCCATTAAAATATTCTGCTACATCTTTAAGTTTTTTTTCTTCCCAGCCTTTCTCTTTATTGGTAAAATACTTATGCAAATGATATTCAAACAACTCCTTTGTGTTTTTTAAATTTTGTTCAGTGTTGGCTTTGGCTTTATCAATTGTTGCAAACACTTCGTCGAGAATGGTTACAATGCTTTGTTGTTCTTGGAGTGATGGAATATTAATTTTATATTCTCTCATTGATTTAAGAGAAACATTCTTTATTGTT
This sequence comes from Bacteroidota bacterium, assembly GCA_040385945.1. GTDB lineage: Bacteria > Bacteroidota > Bacteroidia > Flavobacteriales > Flavobacteriaceae > Flavobacterium. The sequence continues at coordinate 5,176 of JAZKGN010000053.1, read as the reverse complement.
GCACCTGTAGCTTCTTTATTAGCATAATTTAAGAATATAGAGCTTGATAAATTATATTTAATAAAATTTTTATCAACTTTGTCATTAATATTAAAATAACATGCACTCTTTCCTAAAATTATTTTCTCATTATTATAAAAAGCAACATTACCTAGTGTTCCATTGATAGAAACTAAAATAGATCTATCAGTTAAATTCTTTTGGTATTTTTCATATTGGTCAATAGAAACTTTTTTTGTATTTTCTTTAAATACAATTTTACCATCAATTAAATTATTTCCATTGACAAAATAATAATCACCATCAATTGTATACTTTGGTGTACCATGAAGACCATCACCTAAATGAGTTGTTATTTCTTTTAAAGTTTTTTCTTCCCAACCTTGTCTCATAACAATTCCAAAATTGAGTTTAAAATACGATCGGTTTCAGTATCTAGCGTTTTTATTTCTTGTAAAATCGCTTGTGGTTCGCGCAAAGCGGCTTCTTCTTTTTTGTTAGGGTTTTTGGCACTTAGGTCAAAAGTGTTGGCGTCTAAGTTGGCAACTTTAACACTCCATGAGTTTTCGCTATCGGCAAAGGTTTTTTGCAAGGTTACAAACTCGGCTAAATCTTTTTCATTTAATGGGTTGGTTTTACCTAAGTTGCGGGTAAGGTTCAGTTGGTAAAACCATACTTTATCGGTAGGCATGCCTTTTTCAAAAAACAAGACTACCGTTTTTACTCCGGCACCAGTAAAAGTTCCTCCTGGTAAGTCTAACACCGAGTGTAAATTGCAGTTTTCTAATAACATTTTACGCAAGCTCACCGAGGCATTGTCGGTATTGCTTAAAAAAGTGTTTTTAATCACCACACCCGCACGTCCGCCGGCTTTCATCATTTTTACAAAATGCTGCAAAAACAACGAGGCAGTTTCTCCTGTTTTAATAGGAAAGTTTTGTTGTACTTCGGCACGTTCTTTTCCGCCAAAAGGTGGGTTGGCTAATACTACATCAAAGCGGTCTTTGTCTTGTATGTCGGCAAGGTTTTCGGTAAGCGTGTTGGTGTGCACAATATTGGGTGCTTCTACACCGTGCAATATCATGTTCATAATGCCAATTATATACGCTAGTGACTTTTTTTCTTTGCCATAAAAGGTACTTTTTTGCAAAGTTTCAATATCAGTCGTGCTGAGATTTTTTTTGCTACGCATATAATCAAACGCTTCACATAAAAAGCCTGCACTACCTACAGCGCCATCATATACTTTTTCGCCAATTTGTGGAGCAACCACTTTTATAATGGTTTTAATTAGTGGGCGAGGTGTGTAGTATTCGCCACCGTTACGCCCAGCATTACCCATGTTTTTGATCTTGTCTTCATACAAGTGGCTCATTTCGTGCTTTTCGGCATGGGTGCGAAATCGCAATTCATCAATACGGTCAATTACTTCGCGTAAGTTGTAGCCGCTTTGAATTCGGTTTTTTAATTCACTAAAGATTTCGCCTATTTTATATTCGATAGTATCGGCACTTTCGGCACTTGCTTTAAATTTTTTAAGGTAGCCAAAGAGTTTATTGTTTACAAAGTCGGTCAAATCATCTCCTGTTAACGCCGTATGAATGTCAATTTTACCATTGGCATCTTTAGGTACTGCCCAAGAATTCCATTTGTATTCGGGTGCAATAATAGGTTCGTATACTTTGCCTGTTAGTAAAGCGGCATTCTTTTTATCTTCTTCTAAATCGTCTAAGTATTTCAAAAACAACACCCACGAGGTTTGTTCTACATAATCCAATTCGCTTCCGCAGCCAGCATCTTTATGTAGAATATCGTCAATGTTTTTAAAGGTTTGTTCAAACATGTTTAATGTAATCTGTTAGGTTATAAGTTATGTTTCAAACCTACCAAAAATAATCGGGTTTGACAATTTTATTCGCAAGTGGTTTTACTTGTTTTTTAACTACAGTTTTGTTACAAATCGCACTCGACTGGCTTTAAATTTCATGGAGTTGTGATTATTATCAATCAAGCTTTCAAAAGGTATAATTAGTTCTTTAACCTTAGTTTTTGTGCTATCGTTATATACAATATAAATGCATTTTGCACTCGGATAGTTGGCTTTCTCTTTTTCTATAATTTTTTTGTTTGATTCATTTTTTTGAATGAAATCGCTCTTGACTAATGAGTCATTATCAATTGCAGGATTTTCTAATTTGGCTATTAATTCAGCTTCTTTTTTGGTGTAAGGCACTTTAAATGATAGGTATTGAAAATAATTTTTATTGTTGTACTTATAAATATTTTTAAATTTCATTTCATTTTTAAGAGACAAGCGTGTGGCAATTGTTGACTCAAAAAGTAGGGGTGAATTCTTTTTAATTTTAAAATTTGTAATTGAATTTAATGTAAAGTTTTTATCGTCAGAAAACAATAAATTCCAATAAGCTATTTTTTTGTTGCTTTTAAATTCTAAAGTATCATTGGCTTTGGTTAATGATTTTCCGCTTTTTGTTTTTCCAAAAAAGAAGGTATTAAAAAAGAACGCATTGGGATAGGAAATTCTTCCTCCTTTCTTTTTTAATAAGTATTTTTCGGTTTTATCATAAATGTATTTTGATGGAATTGTAGAGATATACAAAACTTTATCATTGTTTACAATGAGATATTGTACCTCTACTAGGAGATTTTTGCTTTCAGTAGAATCTTTAGCACTTAACTTTAATGATTTATCAGTAGCATCCAAATACAGTCTTCGAACATATACATCCGAATTAGAATCAACAGTAAATGAGTCAACACATCTAGTGTCAATAATTGTAAATTTATTTGGGTTTGAGTTTTTTGATACTAAATACTTTTTATACTGAAAGCTTGTGCCACAACTTACAATGGTAAGTATAGAAAGTAATGCAATGATTTGAATTTTATAATTTTTCATTGAATTAATTTTTAAAACGATTACTAACGATAGCATAGGAAGGCTCTAGAGCAAAATAGTTTTTATAGGGAACAATATGAAAGGCATTGTCTATAAGCCAATGAATTAGGTGTTGACCATCAAAAGGAATAGAGTTATAAGATGACAATGCTATGCCCACACAATTATTTTCATTTAAAGATTGCACACTAAATTTCCATAGACTTTTGTTGTATTTTATTTGACTTGGTTCATTATAATCTACGTTTGATAAGTTAATACTATTTGCCAATTCAAAGGAATTCTGACTAAATCCAGAGAATTTATGATACGACAGTTCAAAGTGATATGATTTAAATTGACCAATTGTACCAATATCTCCATCATAAGATACTATACCGCCACCAGTGTGATAGCGGTCAAAGTCGTCGCCCATTAATACATATTGAAAAGGCATACCGTCATTATAATAGGATAACTGTAAACGACTGTGATTTATATTTAAAAATCCAACTCGTTGAAATTGTTTATTAGGATCAGCGCTAAATAGTAAATTAGTACCCAATGAAAATGAATAATTATATGGGTTTTGCAATGAAGGAATAGCAAAATTTGAAAAGTAACGCAACAGTACATTTCTAGTAAGCGTTGCATCTGAAGAAGCATATTTAGAATACAAATGACCGCCAGTTAATGTAAAAGCCAATACACCATCTAATGTAACTTGTCGTTTAATGGTATCCGTTCGAGAACCAAGCCCACCATTGTAAAATTGTATTTCGCCATTTACAGAAGGATAAATTTCATCGGTAATCCATGTGCTTGCAAGTCCTAAACTTGCTGAAATTCTAAAATTAATTAATGGTTCATTTTTTGAATTGGGAGATATTTCAATTTTAACTTTAGCTGTTGCCCCATATTGTATTCCATTAATCAAGTTATTTTCTTGTGAAAATGTAGGGCACTTTAAAATTAAAAATAAAATTATACACCAAGGCTTCATTTTGTAGTCTTTTTAAAAGAGTTAACAAACGATGACAAATTAGTGGCATAACCAACCAATATTTGAGGGTAAAAATCTTTTGCTCCTACATGATAAAAGCCACCAACACGAGCAAAAATACCATCATTAGACTTATCAGGATTTAATTTACTGTAAAGATTTAATTGAAATCGAACAGAAGTTCTATCTCTAATATTATCATCTTCTTTAAAGTTAATTTCTATATTGTCTGTTGACCCTCTAGAATTTAAAAAATTGTAAGCAATGTTCAAATCAGCTCCAAAATTTAATTGTGGACGTATTTCTAAATTGGTTATTAATTCATGAGTTAACGAATTTAATTGATAATTTTTCACATAATCTTCTCCTGCAGTATTTTTCACAGTATAACGCAATCCTGAACGATAGTAACGCATACCGTAACCAAAACTCCATTCAGTTGATAAACCCTTAAATTCTATATTATATAAATTTAGGCTAACACCAG
>JAZKGN010000053.1:0-777 GCA_040385945.1 Bacteroidota bacterium | reverse complement strand
GCATTAAAATTGTTATATTTTATCAAATCAAAATTATTAATTGTAAATGATTTTACTTGGGTTGAATCAGTTCCAATTAGGGTAGGTGTGGCATCAGTAATATAGCGTCCAGTTTCATCAAAACCGTTGTATATACTCACATTAACATCAGTACTTAACGAATGTAAGAACGTACTGTATCCAAAATTATATATCCAAAGAGGAACCTTTATTCTTGCTTCTGCCTGAAGTAAATTGTTGGTATTTTTATTGTTTAATCCAAACACATCTGTAAAAATTATTCCTGTAAAAAAATCCATCAGTTTGCGTTGTTCTAATTTTATAGCTTTTCCAGGCTCAACTGCATACTCTTTATTTCTAACAGAGTAATTCCAACTTTTAGCACTATTATCATACTCAAATAAATCGTTTATATTTATATAATACTGATTGGCATCATTATCATTTGGAGAAATAGGTAAATAATGTTTAGTGTTGTTAAATGATCGAAGTGTAAAACTATAACTTACATTCATAACTCTAAATTTTTGCTCCATTTTATTATTCAAAAATCCCTTGATCAGTATATCTTTAACCTTGTTGTTAAAAAAACGAATGTAGGTTGTTGTATCAGAAACTATGAATTTAACATCATCAATTTTTTTATACAGCCAAACTTCCTCACCTTTCTTTTTTTGACTTGGTTTTACATAGAGATATACAGGTATTTCTTTATTCAATTTTAAAATCCCAGAATATTGCGTTTCTAAATTCTCAATCTGTTCAATTAAATCTTTA
>JAZKGN010000052.1:0-1561 GCA_040385945.1 Bacteroidota bacterium | reverse complement strand
CTGAGCGTCACACCAACCGAATTATGGCGCAAATGCAAAAGGATTTACGACTTTCGACAGAACCGCGACACATTGAATGTTTTGATAATTCGAATATTCAAGGAACCAATCCAGTTGCCGCTTGTGTGGTTTTTAAAGATGGGAAAGCAAGTAAAAAAGACTACCGCCATTTTAATATCAAAACGGTTGAAGGACCGAATGATTTCGCTTCAATGGAAGAAGTCGTTTACCGAAGATACAAGCGATTGTTAGATGAAAACCAACCATTGCCACAACTTATTATTATTGATGGTGGAAAAGGACAGCTTTCATCAGCATTGAAAAGTTTGGACGATTTGAATTTGCGTGGAAAAATAGCCATTATTGGAATTGCCAAACGTTTGGAAGAGTTGTTTTATCCCGAAGATCCTGTTCCGTTGTACCTTGATAAAAAATCGGAAACGCTTAAAATTATTCAGCAATTACGAAATGAAGCACACCGTTTCGGAATAACTTTTCATCGTGACAAGCGAAGCAAATCGGCGCTCAATTCTTCAGTGGAAACCATACCAGGAATAGGCGAAAAAACCATGCTAACGTTAATAAAACATTTCAAAAGTGTAAAAAGATTACAATTAGCTACAGAAAAAGAAATTTCTGACGTTATTGGTGTAGCGAAAGCCAAAAAAATTTCCGAATTTTACAAGGAAAATAAATAAAATAACTTGAAGCGAATGTTTCGGACCAACTTGTCAACCCTTTTCCCGCTTTCTCCTTTATCTCGCTCCGTAAACTACGCGAGGATATCGTTTCAATCGGGGCTAGCTAGCAAATGTCTTTTGTGTCTGTTTTCTATTTTCTATTTTCTATTTTCTCAAAACACCTATTCACAAGACACAACAAAACGTTCAAAAATCGGATTGGTGCTAAGTGGTGGTGGCGCAAAAGGATTTGCTCATATTGGCGTGTTAAAAGTGTTAGAGCAAGCTGGAGTTAAAATTGATTATATTGGCGGTACCAGTATGGGTGCGGTTGTAGGTGGACTTTATTCGTCGGGTTACAGCGCCAGTCAAATCGATTCTATTTTTACCAACACAAATTTTGACGAGTTACTCAGCGATTATATTCCGCGTACTACCAAAAGTTTTTACGAAAAAAGGAACGACGAGTTGTATGCTATTTCATTACCTTTTAACAAGTTCAGTATCGGAATTCCGATTGCCTTATCCAAAGGCATGTACAATTATTGTTTGTTGACCAAACTCACACACAACGTTCGCCATGTAAGGGATTTTAATAAACTTCCTATTCCGTTTGTTTGTATTGCCACTGATATTGAAAAAGGAGAAGAAGTGATATTAAACAGCGGTTACTTACCTCAAGCGTTATTGGCAAGTTCGGCATTTCCAACGCTTTTTTCACCTATTGAACTCGATGGAAAACTTTTAGTTGATGGAGGTGTTTCGAATAATTATCCTGTAGAAGAAGTTAGAAAAATGGGTGCGGATATCATTATTGGCGTTGACGTTCAAGACGACTTAAAAGACAGAAAATCGCTTAAAGAAGCCACACGAATTTTAGT
>JAZKGN010000051.1:0-7523 GCA_040385945.1 Bacteroidota bacterium | reverse complement strand
ACGAAAAAATATTAGAATACAATGCCGCACTTTGGTCGCCCAAATCGGTCAACGCATAATCTACTTGAATACCACGGTATTTGAATCCGAGTCCGATGTTGGGCTGAAAACCTACTTTTTTAGTATTGTCTATTTGTGTTACATTTTGAAAATTTCCAACACCAGCGCGTAAAAATACCAAATCGGTGTAGCCAAATTCAAATCCCAAAGCAGGATCAACACTCACAAAATCGGTAGCAATAATATCGTTGGTTTTAGCAAATTGCATGTTCAAATTGGCTGCTGCTAAAAGGGTGTAATCGTAGTGGAATTCGAATTTTTTCGACATTCCGAATTGCGCTTTTGGTGCAGTGATTTCAGTGCTTTCAGGCAATTCTTGATTCTCTCCCGGAATTGCATCTTTTATTGTATTGTATTGTTCTTCGTCAATTGCCCAAACATTATAGGTCGTGGTGATATCTCTAAGCATCAATCCGTAATGCCAATCGTTGCGTTCAAATTGCAAACCTACGTCAAAACCAAATCCCCACGAACTCGCAAAATCCCCAATGATACGGCGAATGACTTTCGCATTTACACCATATTGAAATCCGGGTATCTTAAGTTTTTTAGCATACGATAACGTCAATCCGTAATCAGCTGCCGAAAACAAACTAATTCGGTTATAATCGATATTTCCTTCGCCATCGATAAGTTGTGTAGTATTTAAGATATCGTCCACACCAAAACGGATCAATGAAATTCCCCATGCGCTTGAATCGTCAATAGATTTGCCATATCCTATATAATCGTACTGAGCAATATTAGCAAAATAACTGGCGTGCATAAGTGCTACCTGACTGTCTTCAAGATTTACCAATCCAGCCGGATTCCAATAACCCGAATTAACGTCGTTGGTATGTGCTGTAACAGCGTTTGACATTCCCAAAGCTGCTGCATCAACACCAATGTTCATGAACTCGTTAGAATACTTTCTAAAAGCCTGTCCAAAGGATAGTGAAGTAAATAAAAGTAAAACAAAGCAGTTTTTTTTCAAAGCAAATTTTTTTTCAAAAATAGAAATTTTTATCGGCTTGAACTTCCAATTAACACAATAAATATAATTGTTTAGCAAGCAATAAAAAATCTCTTATAAAACGTACTTCTCTTTAACTTATTGTATAAATTTGTTTTTTGAAAAATCCATCCAATGAATATAAAAAAGCACATTCCCAACTTTCTTACCCTTCTTAATTTATTGTGTGGTTGTATTGCCATTGTTTTTATTTCTGATTCTCAGTTTTATTTGGCTTTCTATTTTGTTTGTTTGGGGATTTTCTTTGACTTTTTCGATGGATTTTTAGCTAGAAAATTTGATGTTGCTGGACCGCTTGGAGTACAATTGGATTCGCTAGCCGATATGGTGACGAGTGGTGTTGCGCCTGGTTTCGTCATGTTTAAATTGATGGAAAATCAAGATTCTTTTGACGGCCAAAGTTATTGGACTTATTTAGGTTTTATAATCACTCTTGGCGCTTGTTATCGTTTGGCGAATTTTAATATTGATACGCGTCAATCGGATTCGTTTATCGGTTTGCCAACTCCAGCGAATGCTTTATTTATTATGAGTTTGCCATTGATTATTGGTGAATGTCATCACGATACTCTATTTTTAAATGCTTGGGTTTTAATCGGAATTACACTTTTAAGTGCGTATGTAATGAATGCTGAGATTCCGTTATTTTCTTTAAAGATTAAGAACTTCAGTTTTGCTAAATACAAATTGCAAATCGGATTTTTGTTGGTATCAGTTATTATGATTGTTACGTTGAAATTCTTAGCCATTCCTTTAATTATAATAGCTTACGTTTTATTATCGGTGTTAAATAATATCTTGACGAAAAAGTAGTTGTATAGTTTTAGCATTATCTCAAATGGCAAAAACAACTACTCGAAAACCACCCATTCGTAAAAAAGCAGCAAAGAAAAAGAAACCTTTTTTTTCTACTAAAAGTGCTGTTATTTTTCTCTTTATTCTTAGTATTTTTCTCGGATTGTACCATTATCGGAATGCGATTTTGTATTATTTCAGTTTCAAATCTGATAAGGTAATTAAAGCAGACAAAGTAGCACAAGCGCGAATATTTCAAATTTTAAAAGCTCACGACCACCTCACTTTTGGTTTGGATGTTTCGCAATACCAAGGAGAAATTAATTGGGTTGAAATCGATTCTGTTGAAGACAATTTCAAGCTCGATTATGTTCTAATTCGAGCCACAGCAGGTTCTGACAAAGTCGATTCGCAGTATAAAGACAATTGGAAGGGTGCTAAAAAGCAACAGTTAATTCGAGGTGCGTATCATTATTATCGTCCCAACGAAAACTCGTTGGAGCAAGCAAAGAATTTCATTCAAACTGTAAAATTAAACAAAGGAGATTTGCCACCTGTTTTAGATATCGAGCAGCTTCCCAACAACCAATCGATGGCCGATTTAAAAAAAGGATTGCACCGTTGGCTGGATAAAGTTGAGGCAAATTACAATGTAAAACCGATTATTTATACAGGCGAGAAATACTATGAAAGTTTTTTAAAAGAAGAATTCAAAGGCTATACGTTTTGGATTGCCAATTATAATTTTTTTGTAGAAGAAATAAAAGACGATTGGCTGTTTTGGCAATTTACCGAAAAAGCAACAATTGACGGAATTAACGAAAAAGTCGACCTGAATATATACAACGGTACACCAAAAATGTTGCAATACCTTACGATAAATTAATTTCCGTTTTTTTCAATCATGTAAATTATAAATCCGAAAAAGCAAGCAGCAGCCAGTAAAATGTAATACGGTTTTCGATGGGCAAAATTAAAAGTTGTTCCCATCCACTCGGGTTTTTTATCAACCAATAAACGGCTGTCTTCTCTGTTAAAGTAAAAAAGACCTAACTTCCAATTGTTTGGATCGTTGTGCCATTTTTCAATCTGTTCCTTTGAAGGCTCCATCGATTTAAAACTCCAATTTCTTTTTACGCAATTCGAAATTCTGACCTAAATACACGCGTCGTACCATTTCGTCTTCGACTAATTCTTCTGGAATTCCGGCTTTCAAAATGCCACCTTCAAACATCAAATACGTTTTATCGGTAATGGCTAAGGTTTCTTGAACGTTGTGATCGGTAATAAGTATTCCGATGTTTTTATTTTTTAATTGCGCTACGATGCGTTGAATGTCTTCTACAGCAACAGGGTCAACTCCAGCGAAAGGTTCGTCCAATAAAATAAATTTAGGGTCGGTCGCCAAGCAACGGGCTATTTCTGTTCGGCGTCGTTCACCTCCAGAAAGTAAATCGCCACGATTGGTTCTGATGTGTTCCAAACTGAATTCAGCAATAAGGCTTTCCATTTTTTCAATTTGAACCTCTTTTGAATGATTGGTCAATTGCAACACACTTAAGATATTGTCTTCAATACTCAACTTTCTGAAAACCGAAGCTTCCTGTGCCAAATAGCCAATGCCGTTTTGCGCCCGTTTGTACATCGGAAAATCGGTGATGTTCATATCATCCAAATAAATATTGCCAGCGTTGGGTTTTACCAAACCTACAATCATGTAAAAAGAAGTTGTTTTTCCAGCGCCATTCGGACCCAATAAACCTACAATTTCTCCTTGATTTACTTCTACAGAAATGCCTTTTACAACGCTTCTGCCTTTGTAGGTTTTAACTAAATTTTCGGCTCTTAATTTCATTTTTTTTGAGTTGCTGAGTGATTGAGTTTTTATGTTTACAAATAAACGAATTCTCGAATTAAAGATTCAAAATTTTAACCAATTATTAATTGTTAATTATTTTCAAGTGCTTCCCAAAACTCATACGCTCTGCGCAAATGCGGAATAACAATGGTGCCTCCAACTAAAGTAGCAATTCCCATGGCTTCCATCATTTCTTCTTTGGTGATGCCTTCTTTGTAACTGGTTTCGAGATGGTATTTGATGCAATCGTCGCAACGCAAAACAGTGGAAGCGACTAATCCTAATAGTTCTTTCGTTTTTACATCCAAAGCACCTTCTGCATACGCATTGGTGTCGAGGTTAAAAATGCGTTTTACAATTTTATTGTTATCGGCTAACAATTTTTCGTTCATTTTCGAACGATAGTCGTTGAATTCCTCTACTATATTATTCATTAGTTATTTGTTTTTTATCATCATTGGCTAACTGTCGTTTGTATACAACAGTCGATATGACGACACTTATTTCATATAAAATCAATAACGGAATGGCAACAATAATCTGACTTACTACATCAGGAGGCGTAACAATAGCAGCTAAAACCAAAACTAAAACGATTGCGTAACGACGGTACTCCTTTAAAAATTTTGGTGTCACTAATCCCAATTTGGTTAAAAAATAGATGATTATGGGTAATTCAAAAAACAAACCGCAGGCAACGACCGAAGTTTTAATCATGCCAATATACGATTGTACGTTGAATTCATTTTTAATTTCTGGACTCACAGTAAAAGTCGCAAAAAAGTTAATCGACATCGGAACAATCACATAATAACCAAACAACACACCAACGAAGAATAAAAACGAAGTCGCAAACATAAATGATTTGGCATTTTTTTGTTCTTTTTCATACAATGCGGGTTTGATGAATTTCCAAAATTCCCAAAGAATATAGGGAAAAGCTAATATAAATCCAGCAGTTACACATGTCCAAATAAGCAAGGATACCTGACCTTCCACATCGGTATTCTGAATAACAAACGGCAATTCGGTTACGCAAAAACTCTCTACACCAATGGCTTGTGATAATTCACAAAAGAATTTATAGGTAATAAAATTAGGATCTTTCGGTCCAAAAATAATGACATTAAAAATAAAATCACTGAAGAAAAACGCACCTATAGCTACAATTACAATCGCCAATGAACTACGGACTAATAGCCATCGCAATTCTTCAAGGTGATCTAGAAATGACATTTCTTTTTTTGCTTTTTTTGCCATTATACGATGCCTTCTTTTAAAATGTCATGCAAGTGAAGTACGCCTTGATAGTCTTCCTTATCCAAAACAACCAATTGCGTAATCGCATATTCTTCTAGTGTATTCAACGCATCACTCACCAATTCTGATGATTGAATCATCTTCGGATTGACTGTCATGATATCTTTTGCGGTCAAGCCGGATATCGTTTCGGTTTTGTTTAGCATTCTACGAATGTCTCCATCAGTAATGATTCCGATTACTTTATTGTTTTCCATTACGGCTGTCACTCCGAGTCGTTTTTCAGAAATTTCAACAATCACATTTTTAATACTTGAATCGGCAGAAACCATAGGTTTGTGTGTCGTATCTAACATATCTTTCACACGAAGTAATAATTTTTTACCCAAAGCACCACCTGGATGATAATTGGCAAAATCGGCACTGGTGAAGTTGCGCATTTCCATCAAACAAACGGCAATGGCATCGCCCATAACGAGCTGTGCTGTGGTACTGTTGGTGGGTGCCAAATTGTTCGGACACGATTCACTTTCAACAAAGGTATTCAATACAAAATCGGATTCCTTTCCTAAAAAGGAAGTCGGATTTCCAGTAATGGCTATTAATTTATTTCCGAAACGTTTTAATAACGGAACTAAGATTTTAATTTCGGGGCTGTTGCCACTTTTTGATATGCAAATCACTACATCGTCTTTTTGCACCATTCCTAAGTCGCCGTGAATGGCTTCCGAAGCATGTAAGAAAATAGAAGGCGTTCCTGTCGAATTCAATGTTGCCACAATCTTTTGAGCAATAATGGCGCTTTTTCCGATTCCGGTAATGATTAAGCGACCTTTCATTTGGTAGATGATTTCAACCGATGCAACAAAATCAGCAGCTATAAAATCGGAGAGTTTTGCAATCGACTGACTTTCGGACAAAATGGTTCGTTTAGCAGACGCAATTATAGTTTCTTTAGCTATCAAAATAGAATTTTTATAAAATTTGTATTAATAAAAGAAAGTTGTATATTTATAGTTGCAAATTTATGTAAAAATACCATTACAGTTAGAATGAATTTAAACGAAATTGACATACACAAAGAATTAAAAAAATATTTTGGCTTTAACCAGTTCAAAGGGTTACAAGAGCACGTCATAAAAAGCATATTAGCAAAAAACAACACCTTCGTCATAATGCCAACTGGCGGAGGAAAATCATTGTGTTATCAACTGCCTGCATTAATTCAAGAAGGAACCGCAATTGTGGTGTCACCATTAATCGCTTTGATGAAAAATCAAGTAGATGCCATTCGAGGTGTTTCCTCTGAAAATGGCATTGCACACGTGTTGAATTCCTCTCTTACCAAAACAGAAATCAATCAAGTTAAAAAAGATATCGTTTCTGGTGTTACAAAATTATTGTACGTTGCTCCAGAATCCTTAACCAAAGAAGAATATGTAGAATTTTTGCAAAGTGTTCCCATTTCTTTTGTGGCGATTGATGAAGCACATTGTATCTCCGAATGGGGACATGATTTTAGACCAGAATACCGAAATTTACGTTCGATAATAAAACAATTAGGCGATGTGCCTGTAATTGGTTTAACTGCTACAGCGACACCAAAAGTACAGGAAGACATTCTTAAAAATTTAGATATGTCCGACGCAACGACTTTTAAAGCGTCGTTCAACCGTCCGAATTTGTTTTATGAAGTACGCACCAAAACCAAAAACATTGAGTCGGATATTATCCGTTTTATAAAACAAAACAAAGGAAAATCGGGAATTATATATTGCTTAAGCCGTAAAAAAGTAGAAGCCATTGCCGAAGTACTACAAGTCAACGGCATTAGTGCTGTTCCGTATCATGCGGGTTTGGATGCCAAAACACGAGCCAAACACCAAGACATGTTTTTGATGGAAGATGTCGAAGTGGTTGTGGCGACCATTGCTTTTGGAATGGGAATTGACAAACCCGATGTGCGTTTTGTCATTCACCACGATATTCCGAAATCACTCGAAAGCTATTACCAAGAAACGGGTCGTGGTGGACGCGATGGTGGCGAAGGTCACTGCATGGCGTATTACTCCTACAAAGACGTTGAAAAATTAGAAAAATTCATGTCGGGTAAACCCGTAGCCGAACAAGAAATTGGCTATGCGTTGTTGCAAGAAGTAGTAGCCTATGCCGAAACGTCTATGTCACGGCGTAAGTTCTTATTGCATTATTTTGGTGAAGAATTCGACAGCGAAACAGGAGAAGGTGCCGATATGGATGACAATGTTCGCAATCCGAAAGCCAAAGTCGAAGCCAAAGACAATGTCAAAAAACTATTAGAAGTGGTGCGCGACACCAAAAATCTATACAAATCAAAAGAAATTGTATTTACTTTAATTGGTCGCGTAAATGCTACTATAAAAGCCCACAGAACCGATACACAGCAATTTTTCGGTTGTGGTAAAGACGAGGAAGAACGCTATTGGATGGCTTTAATTCGTCAAGTTTTAGTCGATGGTTTATTGACCAAAGACATCGAAACGTACGGAATTTTAA
>JAZKGN010000050.1:0-10676 GCA_040385945.1 Bacteroidota bacterium | reverse complement strand
CAGGACCCCATCATTAAAAGTGATGTGCTCTACCAACTGAGCTATCGAGTCAATTTCATTTCTTCAATGCGGGTGCAAATATATGACCTTATTATTAATTTTTCAAAGCTATTTTCTTTTAAATTTACCTTTTTTTAATAAACAGTGTTAATGCCTTAATTTATAAGGATTTATTTATAGGATGAAAGTAATTTTAATAGGATATATGGGTAGCGGTAAGTCGGTTATAGCAAAAAATCTAGCGACCGATCTTCAAATTTCAGTCGTGGACTTGGATAATTTGATAGAAAAAAAAGCAAATAGTTCTATTGAAACTATCTTTTCAGAAAAAGGAGAATTGTATTTTAGAAAAATAGAACACGAACTTTTTTTAGATTACATGCAATCCAACGAATCGTTTGTGATGAGTACAGGTGGAGGCACTCCGTGTTATTACAACCATCATGAATTACTTAAAAATGAGGATTGTATTTCAATCTATTTAAAAGCATCGGTAGCGACTTTATACGAACGATTACTTCATGGAAAAAAGAAACGACCTTTACTTGCCAACTTATCTCAAGAAGAGCTAAAAGAATACATTGCCAAACATCTTTTTGATAGAAATTACTATTATCATCAAGCCAAACATACTATTGTTGTTGATGATAAAAGCATTTCAGCCATTGTAACCGAAATTAAAATGCTATTAACTTAAATAAGCATAACCTTCTTTTCCTTCAAAAACAACAGAAACGTGTTCCAAAGAAGAGGTCGATAATGATATGCCTTTAAAATCAACTTTTACAGGATACTTTTTATGATTTCTGTCGATTAAAACTGCGGTTTTGAATTTCTTTATCGGAACATCAAGAAAGTGCTTTACACCATAAATTAAAGTGGTTCCCGAATTCAAAACATCGTCAACCAAAACCAATCCTTTGTTTTCATATGCTTCTTTTGCAATCGAAGTAGTTATTGGATTATTGGGTTGTAATTTATCAATGGTAACCTCGCACAAAATTACTTTTAGTGTTGATATGTTCTCTAATTCGGTGGCAATTTTAGTAGCAAAAACATACCCGTTAGAAGCAATTCCTGCAATAACAATATCCTTTTCATCTACAAATGTTTCGTAAATTTGGTAGGCAATTCGCTTTATTTTATGTTGGATTTCCTGATGGGTTAAAATGATGTTCTGACTCATTGGGTTTATTTTTTTGTAAATATAAAAAAGAGTTCGTTTCCTTTTCTTGGTTTGATCGAATTATATGCTGTTTCTAAAACAGTAATGGTGAAATCCTTTTGAAAAAGCGAGATGTATTCTTCTTTTGAGCCTCCAAAAGGTGGTCCGACTTCGGTTAATGGAAACTGAAATAACAATCCGATAATTTTTCCACCAAGTTGTAACAACGAAGCCATTTTTTCAACATATTTTTTTCGCAACTGAGGTTCTAAAGCACAGAAAAAAGTTTGTTCTACAATTAAATCATACTGACCGTCATGTTCGAAAAAATCACTTTCAATCAAGTGGTTATTCGAAAGTAATCCCAATCTGTTTTTGATATTTTGTAAAGGCGTTTTTGCAAAATCGAGTACAAAAGTATTTGTAAAACCCTTGTTAAGTAAGTATTCCAATTCATAGCTGTTACCGGCACCCGGAATCAAAATCTTCAATTCTTTATTGGGCAATTGGTCAAAATAGTCTTTTAGCGGAGTTGTAATAGTTCCAGCATCCCAGCCAAAATCATTGTTTTGATAGCGGTTTTCCCAATAGTCTTTAGTCAGTTTCATCGATGTCGGTGTTAAATTCGATGTCATCAATATCACGACGGTCTTTTTTTGTAGGTCTTCCTGTACCTGTTTTTCGATAATGTTCTTTTGATAATTTCAAAAGTTCTAGATGCGCAAAGGATTCAGCAGGTGTTTCGTCTTTTCGATACATATCCACCAATTTTGCTCCAACACGATTATCTGGAACATCCAAAACCGAAATGATATGTACAATTTGATCTTTTCTAAACGTAATTTTATCACTAGGAAAAACCTCTCTAGATGCCTTAGCAACCTGACCATTAACGGTGATGTGATTTTTTTTACAAGCTTCGGTCACCATGTTTCGGGTTTTGTAATAACGAACACACCATAAGTATTTGTCTACTCTCATATTTTTTTCTAAAAACCTAGTTAAATAATTTACAAAAATAAATCAATATTGTATCTTGCGCACAAATTTAATTTTTATTATGAAATCGCCCGTAAAAACTTTGTCTTATTAGGCAAATAAAGGCATAAAGATGAAATAGTAACTATTAAAATTCAATAATATTCCACCTATGAAAAATGTTTTTAAAGTTGTATTCCTAGTTGTTTTAACTGGTTTGGTTGTAAGTTGTAATAAAAATGATGATCCTGAAATTGTTCCTCTTAGAGATTATACTGTACAATATGCTTCTGATATAGAAGCGATAAAAACTTTTTTGAAAACACATAAACTACCATCTGCTGCATTAAATCCAAATACGATGCAACATTTGGATTTTGGTCCTTCTATTCCTGAATTAGATCCAACGTCTATTTGGGGAACAGATGCAACTACACCCAATGCAAATCTTTTACATTGGGATGTTGAAAAAGACAATATAACATATACTATATACTATTTACAATTGCAACAAGGGTCTGCTACTACTAGTAAATCGCCGTGTAATTTAGATGGTATATTAGCTGCTTATGAGGGGCAATTATTAGATGGAACTGTATTTGACAGTGATTTTTATCCTCAATCGTATTTTAATTTAAATGGAGTAATTAGAGGTTGGAGCGAAATTTTCCCAAAATTCAAATCAGGAAGTTATGTAAGTAATCCCGATGGTACAATTGATTATAGTAATTTTGGTGCCGGGATAATGTTCATTCCTTCAGGATTGGCTTATTATTCCAATTCACCATCATCAATACCTTCTTATTCACCACTTATTTTTAGTTTTAAATTGTATGAAGTGCAACGTATAGATAATGATGGTGATGGAGTATATTCATTTCAAGAAGATATAAATGGAGATGGTTATATAAGAGATAATGAAACGACGTTTGAAGACGATACTGACCACGATGGTATTCCAAATGCTTTAGATGTTGATGATGATGGAGACAATTACCTAACGAAAGAAGAAATTAGATATACAAAACTAGGCAATACGTATTACTATCCTTATGAAGGTGCTTTAGTTAATGATCCTTCAACGCCTCAAGATGAAACACTAGGAATTCCGAGAGCTTTTACAGGGCCTATAGCGGCTCCAGTTCCTCCAGCAACCACTGGGTTGCCGATGCCTGGACCTTCAGATTTTACAGATCCTTTACGATTGAGAAGACATTTGGATGCAACTGCTAAACCACCTTATTATGATCAATAAAAAATATATAAAAAATCCCATTCAATTTGAATGGGATTTTTTATTTGTAGTAGTTATTTTCTCTTGATTACTCTTTCAACAGCTCCAAAAATAGCTTGATGGTTTAGTTTGTATTTTTCCATCAACTGTTCTGGTGTTCCGCTTTCTCCAAACGAATCCTGAACTGCTACAAATTCCTGTGGTTTAGGATTGTTCAATGCTAATGTTCGGGCAACACTTTCGCCTAAACCTCCCAAAATATTATGCTCTTCAGCAGTAACAACACAACCTGTTTTAGCCACCGATTTTAGAATCGCTTCTTCATCTAAAGGTTTTATGGTGTGGATGTTAATCACTTCTGCCGAAATACCTTTGGCTTCTAATGCTTCTGCTGCCAATAATGCTTCCCAAACCAAATGACCTGTAGCAATAATAGTAACATCAGTTCCTTCATTCATCTTAATGGCTTTTCCAATTACGAATGGTTCGTCCGATGGCATAAAATTAGGCACCACTGGTCGACCAAAACGCAAATAAACCGGACCATGATGATCGGCAATAGCCAACGTAGCTGCTTTGGTTTGGTTATAATCACATGTGTTGATTACGGTCATTCCTGGTAGCATTTTCATCAAACCAATATCTTCTAATATTTGATGAGTTGCTCCGTCTTCACCCAAAGTTAATCCGGCATGCGAAGCACAAATTTTTACATTTTTATCCGAATAGGCTACCGATTGGCGAATTTGATCGTATACTCTTCCTGTTGAGAAATTGGCGAAAGTTCCGGTAAACGGAATTTTACCTCCAATAGTTAATCCTGCTGCAATTCCGATCATGTTGGCTTCTGCAATTCCGATTTGGAAAAAACGCTCTGGATGATTTTTCTTGAAATCGTCAAATTTTAACGAACCAATTAAGTCGGCACAAAGGGCAACTACATTTTCGTTTTTTTGTCCTAATTCGGTCATCCCTGCGCCAAATCCTGAACGTGTATCTTTACTTCCTGTGTTTGTATATTTTTTCATTAATTGTATTTTAGTTGCTCTTTAGTTATGGAAAGTTTGATGTTTGTTTTCTTTCTTTTTTTCAAATTCGAGGTGCGTATGGTTCCGTTGCCGAAATCATATCTAACATAAATCGGAAGTCTATTCTTAGGAAACTCTTTTTTTCTTGCGTCAAAAAAGTGAAAATCGACAAAAACATAGGTATTTCCAGATAAAATGAATTCATTATTGTTATCGTAAATCGCTTCGAAGCTGCCAAGCTTTTTTTGGTTTCTTCTTTTGATTTTTTCAACGGTAAGCTTCGTCTTTGTACTATCAAGGATAATGGTGGTATATTTGAAGTCAACTTTTTTCTCTTCTGAAACACGATGGTTTGTGAATTTTGTTGAATAATCGTAGGTGAAAACTACATCATTATTCACATTCTGCAAAGTGTACTTGTGGAATACCTGTTTTTTAGAATCTTTTATTCGACCGTATATTCCATCTTTTGTACTGTTTCCGAACATAACATAGCTGTCATCGGCTGAATTGACAAAGAAAAAAACAATATAGTCATCCTGACTGTATTCGTAATACTGGTCAAATGTATATTCCTGCGTATAACCAGACCACTGAAAACAGTACATTATAAGCAAGGAATACAGCATCTTTCTCATTATTCGTTATTTAATAATCCTGTTCGTCTGCCGAATAATTCTGACTCAAAGCAATAGCCAATTGATCGTCATTAGGCGCTTTTCCATGCCAAGCATGTGTGTTCATCATAAAATCGACACCATTACCCATTTCGGTGTGTAATAAAATACAAACGGGTTTTCCTTTTCCTGTTCTTGATTTGGCTTCGTTCAAACCTGCAATAATGGCTTCCAGATTGTTGCCTTCTTTTATTTCTAAAACATCCCAATCAAAAGCTTCAAATTTGGCTTTTATGCTTCCCATGTGCAACACTTCATCGGTTGTTCCATCAATTTGTTTTCCATTTAAATCAACGGTAGCAATTAAATTATCGACTTTTTTAGCAGAAGCATACATAATCGCTTCCCAATTTTGACCTTCTTGCAATTCGCCATCACCGTGAAGGGAATAAATCAAATGGTTGTCGTTGTTGAGTTTCTTAGCTTGAGCAGCTCCAATTGCAACCGATAATCCTTGTCCTAAAGAACCCGAAGCCATTCGAACGCCTGGTAATCCTTCATGAGTAGTGGGATGCCCTTGCAATCTCGAATTTAATTTTCTGAAAGTAGCCAATTCCGATACTGGAAAGTAACCACTTCGAGCCAAAACACTGTAAAATACAGGTGAGATATGACCGTTGGAAAGGAAGAATAAATCTTCACCAATTCCGTCCATATCAAAACCTTCTTTACGTGTCATGACTTTTTGATACAAGGCAACAAAAAATTCGGTACAGCCCAAAGAACCTCCGGGATGACCAGAATTTACAGCATGTACCATGCGAAGAATGTCTCTTCGTACTTGTGTTGTTAAAGCGTTTAGTTGTTGTGTGTTAGACATTTTGTGTAGTTAAAAATTTTAATGCCACAAAAGTAATTCTAATTTTAAAGGATGGCAAAAGATTTTATGATAAGTTATCAAATGTTTTTTGGTCATAACAAATCGTATATTCTATAATTTAAAAGAGAATGGGTTAATTCTTCACCAACTTAATGGATCTCATTCCGCTATCGGTTTTTAATCTTATGATGTACATGCCTGAACTCAAAAATGAAACATCGATGTTGGTAAAGTTTTCATTTTTGGATACTATTTTTTTACCTGTAAGGTCATAGATTTCGAGCGATTGGATTTCATCACTCCGGTTAATTGAGAAGGTATTTGTGACCGGATTCGGCGTCAATAACCACTGACTTTCGTTAACCGACAGGTGTTCGCTAACATCTAACGCACTTTCCTCTCCAAAAAAGCGAGTGTTTATAGAGGAGTAATAATTGCTAAGTGATCTATAAGCGACTATGGGTGTATTGTTTCCCCAAAAATCGATTTTGGCTTGGATAATTGAGGTAGGCGAAAAATTAGGCTCGCCGACAAATTCCCAAATTGTGCCGTTGAACTTTTTCACTTTTGCCTCTCTCCTGAAGTTGTTCTCTAATTCATTATATACTATATACAAAACATTATTATGGTCTACAGCAATTTCATATTGTTCTGTCTTTCCAGTTGTAAAAGAATCTGGCCCGACCGATTCCCATACACCATTGTTTAATTTTTTAATGTGCACTCTGAATGAACTGTCTGTGAACCCAAGATATATATTGTTCGATGCATCAATTACAATTCTTGGACGATAATGTTGACCTGTATAAGCGGCAAGACCTGCCTGATCGACATATTCCCAGACGTTGCCGTTGAGTCTTTTTACGGCGATGCGACCACTGTTTGAAGGATCCTTAAAGGCGATATAAGGTAGGTCGTTGACATCGAGTGCCAATCGCGCTTCAGTGTCTCCGGTATAAGCGCTACCACCAATATAAACCCAATTGGTACCATCAAATTTTTGCACCCTGCCCGACATATAAAGTACATAAGGCTCATTGACATGACTCAGTTTGAAATCAAATTCGGCACCTGCCGATTGTGAAAAGTTTACTGCTCCCACAGGTACCCAACCAGTTAGTGTCAGTTTTTTGACCGTGAGTTTTGTATCACTGGGTGTGGATGAAAGTTCATTGTTGTAGGCTAGGTAAATAATGCCGTCCGTACCAGATTTGATTATTACCTTACTTACCTCATTTTCAGAAATTTGCAGTGCGCCTAAATTTGTCCAGTTGTCGTCAACAAACATATTCACCGAGGCTTTGTAGCCTTTGATGTATGCCACCAAAGGGATACCATTGCATATTGAAAAATCATGACTCCCGTTTCCTGATGAGAAAGACGAGCCGCCCAACATCAGGGTTTGCCCTCCACCAGTCTTGAAAATATCTGGGTAATTGTCTGTACCGAAAGAGACATGATATACACTGTCGCCTGAAACGGTATAAACTTTGTCGTATATAAAACCGTTAGATATAATGGACTGCCAGGTTGTGCCAACCAATTTTTTAACGTAAATCTCCATAGGATTAGTATAAAGAGTACCACTAAAACAGGCATACAAATCGTTTGAATTATTGAAATATAGATTTAAACCTGCGGAAACGGCGAACATAGGAAACGATAAAGGAGTTGAAATATTTACCCAGGCAGATCCGTTGAACTTTTTAATTGCCCTGCCGACAAACATGTGCGGAACATTGAAATTATCAAAAACCAATAAACTTCCATATTCTATAAAGCCCGTAATCCCTACTTCTTCCCATGTTGTACCATTGAATTTTTTTACAAAACAGTTGTAAGTTGTACCCACCTGATAATTGGATAAGACATAAGGAATATTGTTGTTGTCGAGTTCAAGGGAAATTGTGGAGTACGGAATGAATTCGGTGGTTTCCGAAAGCAAGACCCAATTGCTGCCATCGAACTTTTTTAACTTAATTACGTTGCCTTCACGAAAAAGAATCTGTGGTAAATTATCGGTGCCGATAACTATATTTAAAAATGACGATGAAACTGTTGAAATGCCCGTACCAACATCTGTCCAACTGCCATTTACAAACTTCTTTACGATAGGTAGATTGGTTCCCGTGACATCATTAAATAACACGTAAGGTATTTCATTATTGTCTACCGCACCATCAATTACAGGTGTACTCGAAAAAAGGAAAGGAAAATCAATATGCTCCCATTGATTGCCTGCATATTTGCTTATTGAAAAGCGTGAATTGGTGCTCAGGTAGTCAGGTGTTTGAATGTTGAATAAAAAAACATGGTCGTTCTTTACGATAATTGGTTTCCTGCCTGCTAATGTAACGCTACCACAAGTCGCTCTGTTAAAGTCGTCCTCTCCTAATGGATGCCAGATTTCCTGTGCGAAACATACAGATTGAGTCAATAAAAAAAGGATTAGTATTTTTGTTTTCATAATTAGTAGTTTATACCTTCAAAAATAAACCTTTTTCTTCAGATTGAACGATATGAAAATCCGTTTTTTAGAACGGAGCTGTTATTTAATTCCTAATTCCTAATCCATAATCGACAATTCTCTTATCTTTGCCGACTGATTAAATGATAGCAATGAAATTTGACTTATTAGCGAAGGATCCCAATTCCAAAGCCAGAGCCGGAACAATAACCACTGATCATGGTGTTATTGAAACCCCTATTTTTATGCCAGTTGGAACTGTTGCTTCTGTAAAAGGAGTGCACCAACGCGAATTAAAAGAAGAAATCAATCCCGATATTATTTTGGGAAATACCTATCATTTGTACTTGCGTCCGCAAACCGCTATTCTAGAAAAAGCAGGTGGCTTGCACAAGTTTATGAACTGGGATCGAAATATTTTAACCGATTCAGGAGGTTACCAAGTGTATTCGCTTTCTGCTAATCGGAAGATTAAAGAAGAAGGCGTAAAATTCAAATCACATATCGACGGTTCATACCACTTTTTCACTCCAGAAAATGTAATGGAAATCCAGCGTACCATTGGTGCCGATATCATAATGGCATTCGACGAATGTACGCCGTATCCATGTGATTATCGCTACGCACAACGAAGCATGCACATGACACACCGTTGGCTCGATCGCTGCATCAATCATTTGGATAAATTGCCTTTTAAATACGGATACGAACAAGCGTTTTTTCCAATTGTTCAAGGAAGTACATACAAAGATTTACGCCAACAATCGGCAGAATACATTGCCAATTCAGGTCAGGTTGGAAATGCCATTGGTGGATTATCAGTAGGCGAGCCAGCCGAAGAAATGTATGCAATGACCGAAGTGGTTTGTGAAATCCTACCCGAAGACAAGCCGCGTTACTTAATGGGTGTGGGAACTCCGATTAATATTTTAGAGAACATTGCACTCGGAATTGACATGTTCGATTGTGTGATGCCAACGCGAAATGCAAGAAATGGAATGCTTTTTACAGCACACGGTACCATCAATATCAAGAATAAAAAATGGGAAGACGATTTTTCGCCTGTGGATGAATTGGGACATACATTTGTAGATACCGAATACACCAAAGCCTACTTACGTCATTTGTTTGCTGCCAACGAATATTTAGGAAAACAAATCGCCACGATTCACAACCTCGGATTTTACATGTGGTTGGTTCGTGAAGCAAGAAAGCATATATTAGCGGGAGATTTTAGAGTTTGGAAAGAGATGATGGTGAAGCAAATGAGCCAACGTTTGTAAATAGTTTATAGTTGACAGTTGATGGATAATTAGTAGTAGCTATTAAAAGTCCGACAACCAACAACCAACAACCAACCTATGTTAAAAATAATTGACAAATACATTTTAAAAAGATATCTCGTTACGTTTTCAGTAATGATATTGATGTTTATTCCAATTGGGATAATTGTCGATGTTTCTGAAAAGGTAAATAAGATGATTGAAAACAAAGTGCCTTTCAAAGAAATTGCACTGTATTATGTCGACTTTACAGTTTATTTTGCTAACATTTTGTTTCCTATTTTCTTGTTCTTATCCATCATTTGGTTTACATCCAAATTGGCTAATAATACTGAGATTATAGCCATTTTAAGTTCGGGAATTTCGTTCACACGTTTCTTGCGTCCGTATATCATTGGCGCTACTTTTGTTTCTATTTTTTCGTTGTTGATGGGATTTTTTCTAGTACCAAAAGCGAGCGAAGGTTTTAAGTCGTTTCGATTTCGATACCTAATCGGAAATGGTGTAAACGAAATGCGCGACAACTCCGACATATACCGTCAAATAAGCGATCACGATTACATTTATGCCAGTAGTTTTAACGCTGTTTCTAAGATGGCGTTTAATTTTTCATTAGAGCATTTTAGTAAAGCCGATAGTTTGGAATACAAAATTTCAGCCGACCGAATTAAGTGGAATGAAAAAGACAGTAGTTACACGCTTTTTAATTACAAAAAACGTAAAATAGGCAAGTTGAATGATGTGTTGGAATCGGCAGAAAAAAAAGATACGGTTTACAATTTTGATTTAGAAGATTTAACACCAGTTGTGTACATAGCCGAAACGCTTTCATACACTGAACTCAATGCTTTTATCGAAAAAGAAAGAGCCAAAGGATCTAAAAATATCAATACCTATTTGGTAGTTTTATATAAAAAATACAGCATTCCAGTCGCGGCTTTTATCCTTACTATTATTGCGGTTGCGGTCTCTTCTATGAAACGAAGAGGCGGAATGGGAGCCAATCTCGCTATCGGAATATTAT
>JAZKGN010000049.1:0-7432 GCA_040385945.1 Bacteroidota bacterium | reverse complement strand
CCGATATACTTGAAATTTCACCGCATAGAGTTTACCTGGTTTCACTACAGCATTACCTGTACATTCTTTCTGTTGCACTTGTCCTTTTCCGATTACTCGAAACGACGGATGTTATCCGCTATGCTACTCTGTGGTGTCCGGACTTTCCTCCTTCTCGTCTTTTGGGACGAGAAGACGATAAGGCGGTCTGCGGTGCAAAAGTAGTAATTTACATAGATTAAACGATAATTATGTAAGATAGAATGCTGAAGCAAGTCGTAATTTTACATTATAATTAAATCATAATATCATGGAATCTCAAATGTATCATTACGCAACTGTTTCTAAAGCGTTAGAAGAATTGGCAGAAAAAGGGTTTACCGTCGATTTTAATATACTGGAAAACAGAATCATTAACAGCCCTGACGATTTTGAGATTGTTCATATTTACCGTTATGAAGGTGAAAGTGATCCTGGTGATGAAGCGACTGTTTACGGAATAAAATCGAGCACCGGTGAAAAAGGAATTTTTGTTGTAGGATTATCTACCTTTACCAATAGTAGTGTAGCCATGGTTTTAAACGAATTAAGTATTAAAGGTAGAAAAACTGCATTGAAAATATAATCCGAAACATCTAAAAAATTTCAACACAATTTTAAGCTTAACCTCTTTTTAATTTTCAATATTTAAATTAAAAACTATATTTGTATTCCAATATAATTTCATGGAACAATTTGTAGTATCGGCTCGTAAATACCGTCCACAAACATTTAAAGATGTGGTGGGACAAAAGGCCATTACCAACACTTTATTGAATGCTATAGAAACCAATCACTTGGCTTCGGCATTGCTATTTACTGGTCCGAGAGGCGTTGGAAAAACAACTTGTGCCCGAATCTTAGCACGAAAAATCAACCAACCAGGTTACGATGATCCGAACGAAGATTTTGCTTTTAATGTTTTCGAATTGGATGCGGCTTCGAATAACTCTGTTGATGACATTCGGAATCTAATTGACCAAGTTCGTATTCCACCACAAACCGGACAATTTAAAGTATATATTATCGATGAGGTGCACATGTTGTCATCAGCCGCTTTTAATGCGTTTTTGAAAACATTGGAAGAACCACCAAAACACGCCATTTTTATTTTGGCTACGACCGAAAAACACAAAATCATTCCGACCATATTATCGCGTTGCCAGATATTCGACTTTAAACGAATTACTGTAAAAGATGCGAAAGAACATTTGGCGGAAGTTGCAACAAGTCAAGGTGTAGCATTTGAAGACGATGCGTTGCACATTATTGCACAAAAAGCCGACGGTGCCATGCGTGATGCCTTGTCTATTTTTGACAGAGTAGTTTCTTTTTGTGGCAATAACCTCACGCGTCAGGCGGTTACCGAAAACTTGAACGTGTTGGATTATGAAACCTATATTAAGGTAACCGATTTAATTTTAGCCAATAATATTCCAGATATTTTAGTTGCCTACAATGACATTTTATCCAAAGGGTTTGATGGACATCACTTTATTGCTGGATTGGCATCGCACTTTAGAGATTTGTTGGTAGCTAAAAACCCAGTGACTTTATCTTTATTAGAAGCTGGTGAACAAGCACAAAAAATGTATGGCGAACAAGCACAAAAATGCAATCATGATTTTCTGCTTAAAGGAATTGAAATTGCGAACGATTGTGATTTAAAGTTTAAAGTCTCACAAAACCAACGATTGCTTGTTGAACTCGCCCTCATGCAACTTTGCTCTATCACTTTCGATGGAGAAAAAAAAAAGT
Organism: Bacteroidota bacterium; assembly: GCA_040385945.1. Taxonomy (GTDB): domain Bacteria; phylum Bacteroidota; class Bacteroidia; order Flavobacteriales; family Flavobacteriaceae; genus Flavobacterium. Next base: position 5,656 of record JAZKGN010000049.1, on the reverse strand, counting down.
TGACTTTATAATTCCACCTACTTATTATAGAAGACAGGATTATTCAATAGTCGAAAGCCAAAAGTCTAAAATCGAAACTATTCCTGAAACTAAAATAGAAATTGTTGAAGAGATAACTATTGATATTACGCCAAATAATGATGTAATTATTGAGGAAACTAAGACAATTATTCAAACTACAAATCAGCCAACGTCAACCCAACCCAAAGTTTCAAGTTTATCTTTAGCAAGTATAAAGGCTAAAAAAGAATTACTCGAAGCACAAAAAGGTATCGTAAAAGAAGTAGTTCATTTGCCAAGCGAATCTTTTACTGAAACGGAAATGCAAGAATTTTGGTTTAAATATGCTGATCGTTTGGGAGACAAAGGCTATAAAATTATGGAATCGTTGTTGCGGATTAATGATCCAAAACTAAATGGAACCATCATTGTTCATGAACTTCCGAATGAAAGTTCGAAAATCGATTTTGAAAAAGAAAAACACGACCTTTTAACGTATTTACGAAGTCATTTGCACAATCATGAAATTTCGATTGATGTGCAAATCAACGAAAGTATCGACAGCAAAAAAGCGTTTACCGCTCAAGACAAATACAACCGATTGAACGAAATCAATCCGAATTTAGAAGTGTTAAAGAAACTGTTTGATTTGGATATTTAATTAGTTGTTGACTTTCTTCATAAAAGCAATCAAACCGTTCATGTACGTTTCTTGATCGTCGTACATACTCATGTGACTTCCTTTGTCACAATACAAATACGTTCCATTTTTAACTTGCGTTGCCATCCATTTCATGTATTCTGGGTCCATAGTGTCGTATTTGGCGCCAATAACTAAGGTAGGAACAGTAAGTTTTGGCAATTCTTTAGAAACATCCCAATGGGTTAATTTACCCGAAATTCCCAGCTCACTCGGACCTTGCATCGTAACATAAAGTGATCCATTTGCTTTACTCATCGCTCTGTTTACAGGCTCTGGCCACTCGGAAATGGGTTTTCGTAAAATATGTTGATTGTAAAAATTATTCATCAACAATTCCATGTATTTCGGATTGGAATAGTCTTTTTTTGCTTCGATGTCTTTTATCGTTTTTAGCACTTCTGGATTGAGTTCTTTTTCTAACACTTTGGAATACTCGCCATATTTTGGACAACTCGCCATCATGTTAGAAATGATAAGTCCTTTTATATTGTCTTGGTATTTCAACGCATATTGCATCGCTAAGATGCCTCCCCAAGAATGTCCTAAAACATAAAAATTGTCCTTATTTAAATTGAGCGCTTTTCGAACTTGCTCTACTTCTTCAACATAACGAGGCAAATCCCACATCGCAGTATCGTTTGGATTGTCGGATAAACCTGTCCCGATTTGGTCATAATAAATAAATTCGATGCCTTCCGCTGGAAGAAAACTTTCCATGCATTCGAAGTATTCGTGTGATAAACCTGGACCTCCACTTAATAACAGTAATTTCATTTTTGGATTGTTTCCAATACGTTTCGTCCAAACTTTTAATTTTCCTTTCGGAGAATCGATGGTCAAAATTTTAACACCACCATTTTTGATTCCGGTTTCCTCCGATTTAAAATAATTGTTTGATGTATTTTGCTTCGCCTGTTCGCCTTTTAGGCTCGGGTCTTCTTGCTTACATGACACAAGCGTAAGCGAACTGGCGAAGCAAACAAAGAGCGTTAAAAAAACCAATCCAAGAAGTAATTTTACTGTTTTCATACTAACTGTTTTATAGAGTTCCGTTGTACATTGCTTTGACAATTCCGTCTGAAAGTCCAATTTTAGGCACATAAATTTGTCGAGCACCACTCCATTTCATCGCATTGAGATAAATTTGTGTCGCCGGAATAATTACATCGGCACGGTCGGTGTTCAAACCCAATTCGGCAACACGTTGTTCGTAAGTTAATGAACTTAAATAGTGGTATTGTGCAGACAAATACACATATGACAACGGTTTGTCTTGTTGTTTGCCCGACATTTTAAAAATTTTATTGATGTTTCCACCAGAGCCAATTAAGATGATATTGTCATACTCTTCGGTAATGCTTTTAATCCATTTTTCGATTTCTTCCCAAACCACTTCGTTGACCATGTTGTTCAACAATCGAACGGTTCCGTTTTTGAACGATTTTGAAGCAACCATTTTGCCTTCAGCAAAAAGAGAAAATTCACTACTTCCACCGCCAACATCAACATATAAATAGGTTTGGTCGGTTCGAAGTAAACTATGCAAATCGGAAGAAGCGATTATGGCTGCTTCATTTTTTCCGTCGATGATATCGATATCAATTTGTGTTTTGTCGGAAATAATTTCGGTTACTTCTTTTCCGTTGTAGGCTTCGCGCATGGCAGAAGTAGCACAAGCTTTGTATTTTTCGACTTTATATACTTTCATTAAAAGTTTGAAAGCGTTCATAGCATCAATCATTCGGTCGATGTTTTCTTCCGAAATTTCACCAACGGTAAACGCATCTTGTCCCAAACGAATAGGCACACGAATCAATGCCGATTTATTAAATTGAGTTTCTTTTCCTTTTTGTTCGACAATATTGGTAATAAGCAATCGCATGGCGTTGGAACCGATGTCGATAGCTGCGTATTTTTTTATTGTAATCATTTAGACTTTAGACTTCTTAGATTGTTAGATTTTTAGACTAATTAATGCTACTATTTTTACTTCGAACTTCTCTCTGCCCCAGATTGTAGCGGAAAGCTTTTTATTTTGTTGCCTTGCAATTTTTATGTTTAGAAAGCGACCGAAGGAAGCTATTGTAAACATTTAAAATTGTTGGCAAGAGGATAAAAACTTGCAACGAAAAGCTGGATTAGGCACCTACAATTATATAGGTTGTTCGATATGGTTTTTATAATAATTATACGTTTCATGTTGCGCACGGAAAATGGCTTCACCTTCTTTTCGGATGCGGTATTTATTATCTAATTTTTCGGAGTGATAGCGTGCTTTTACGTTTCCTTTCCAGCCTACATTAAAATTATCGATGAGTTGTTTTTTGATGTCTTCATCGAGAATCGGACAGGTGACTTCTACTCTACCGTCGAGATTTCGCGTCATAAAATCGGCTGACGAAATAAACACATCGGGATTATTATTATTTCCGAATATAAAAATTCGCGCGTGTTCTAAGAAATTATCAACGATACTGATGGCTTCGATGTTTTCGCTCATGCCTTTTACACCTGGAATTAACGAACAAATACCTCTAATTTGCAGTTTTATTTTCACGCCGGCATTGCTGGCATCGTACAATTTATCAATCATTTCAAAATCGGATAAACTGTTCATTTTTAAATTAATATAGGCTTCGTTTCCAGCTTGGGCGTTGAGTATTTCTCTGTCGATGAGTTTGTACATTTTGGATCGTGTATAATGAGGTGACACAATTAAATGCTTATAACGATGCAAACGGTAATTGACTTCAAAGAAATCGAATACTTTAGAAACGTCTTTTAAAATTTGCTGGTGACTTGTAAACAGCGTCACATCGGTGTAAATTTTCGCCGTGGATTCGTTGAAATTTCCAGTAGAGATGATTCCGTATCGCTTTACTTTACCTAGTTCTATTCGTTCAATCATGCAAATTTTGGAGTGTACTTTCAAGCCTTTGATTCCGAAAATAAGTTCGATACCTTCGGTCTGCATTTGCTCGGCGTAAGAGATATTGCTCACTTCATCGAAACGCGCTTGCAATTCGATTTGAACGGTAACTTTTTTACCATTTTTTGCTGCATTTATTAACGAGCTGATGATTTGCGAGTTTTTAGCCAAACGATAAAGTGTGATTTTTATCGTGGTCACTTTTGGATCTAAAGCCGCTTCACGCAAAAATTTAATGAGATACGAAAACGACTGATAAGGTGCCGAAATCAAATAATCTTTTTGGGCAATTTTGTTCAAAATACTACCATCAAGTGAAAGTCCTTCAACAGGTAACGGCTGTTTTTGCTGGTACAACAAATCGAAACGACCTAAGTTTGGAAAATCCATATAATCGCGACGGTTGTGGTAGCGTCCACCGGGAATAATACTGTCGGTAGATTCGATTCCCATGTGGGTTAAGAAAAAACTCAAGGTGTCTTTTCCTATAGTTTTATCGTAAACAAAACGTACGGGTTCACCAATTCGTCTGTCTTTTACAGAAGTGGCTATTTTTTGCAACATACTCTTACTCATATCACTATCGATGTCGAGCTGGGCATCACGTGTAATTTTAATCATGTGAGCCGAAATACTTTCGTAGTCGAAAATATTAAAAATACTGCTTAAATTGTATCGGATAACGTCATCGAGCAACATAATGTATTGCTTCTCTTTAGAAGATGGCAGTTCTACAATCCGATTGATGTTTTTTGGAATTTCAATGATGGCGTAACGCACTTCAGGTTTGGGTTTAACCAATCCGAGAAGCTTGGTTGCCTTATCCTTTTTCATTACCAATTTTATTGCCAAATAACCCATCGTATCTTTTAATAATGGAAATTCTGCAAGATCATTTAAGATGATGGTTACCAATTCGGGACTGACTTTTTGAATGAATAAGTCTTTTATAAAAACGGCTTGATCTTCTGAAACATTGGTTTCATCAACCATAAAAATATTTTGCTTTTCGAGTTGTTTTTCGATGATTTCGAGAACACGTAAACTTTCCGATTGTTGCTTGATAACGATAGCTGTGATGTCTTTTACTAATTGTTGTGCTGTAATTCCGCCCAATACTTTTTCACCCGTTTTACCCGATAAACTCAAACGACGTATAGCCGCGAAACGTACTCTAAAAAATTCATCTAAATTGTTTGAAAAAATACCTAAAAAACGTAATCTATCTAGTAGTGGAACGGTTTCGTCGGCTGCTTCTTGAAGTACTCTTGCATTAAAAGCAAGCCAACTTTTTTCTCTGTCAATGTATTTATAATTTGGATTTGTGCTCATAATTTAGCAATCTCGTGGGAATAAAATTTTATCTGTTTTACCTTTTGTAATGTCTTTCCAACTGTCTGTTTCAAAAATAATAGAAACTAAACCAGCTGTAGGAACATTATCAATATAAATATCTCCAAATTTATTAACAAAATCCGTAATTGCATTATTATGACCGAAAAGAATTAGGTTCTTATAGTCATTTGGACAAGATTTAACAACTGCTGACAATTTGTTTTCATCGAAAGTGTATAATGTATCTAAAAATTGAATTTCAGCTGGATTCCTATTCCAGTTTTCTACAAATAAAGTAGCTGTTGTACTCGCTCTTTTGGCGCTGCTACTCCATATTATAGGATCTTTCGGAATATATGTGGCGGTTTTTTTTGCCAATGTTATTGCTTTTGTAATACCACTTGATGTGAGTGGTCTATCAAAATCTCTAAGAGGAAAATCCCATGAAGATTTAGCATGTCTAATAAGTATAAGGGTATTCATTTTGTGAAATTTATAATGCTAATGTACACTTTTTAGCCTTAAACGTTTCAAAAAATTGAGTTAATTCTTGATGATTTTTAGTGTTAAAAAATGCAATTATTATGTACTTTTTTTATGCAAAAAACATATTTTTCTATTCTATTTTGATGATATAAATACATTCAACAAAAGAAGAGCAACATTATCCGCGAACCGTATATTCAATA
>JAZKGN010000048.1:0-2277 GCA_040385945.1 Bacteroidota bacterium | reverse complement strand
ATGCCATTAAGAAAATTAACATGGCAGTTACTAAAAGTGCCAATATCAATTGGGTGAAAGATATTTATTTAGAGCAGGAATTTGAAGTTGTAAGTGATTCTGTTTTCCTTTTAACCAAAGATTATTTGATGTCTGATTTTGCTTTAAACAAAAAAGAAAGTTCTAAGGGAGTTTATGGAAAACGAACTAGTTTTTATAGAAATCATCAGTTCAATAAAGAGTTGCCTGTTGCATTTTATAAAGATGAGGTCAATTACATGGATGACGAAGTATATAAAAAATCAGAGGAATACTGGAATGAAAATCGTTTTGAGAATTTAAGTAAGGATGAATTGGGTGTATATAAAATGCTGGATACGTTGCAAACGGTAAACCGGTTTAAACAATTGTACAGTGCGGTTTCTATTTTAGGAAGTGGGTATGTCGAGTTCAAAAACTTTGATTACGGACCCGTTTTTTCAACCTTTGGCTACAATGAAGTAGAGGGGATTCGCTTACGTGTTGGCGGTAGAACGTATTTTGGGCCCAATGATCCTTGGCGTGTACAAGCCTACACGGCGTATGGATTTGATGATGACAAATTCAAATATGGAGTATCAGGAAAATGGATGGTTGAAAAGAAAAACCGAATCATTTTGTCTCTTGGGAACAGGCGTGACATAGAACAAATAGGAGCAAGTTTAACAACAACAAATGATATTTTGGGTAGAAGTTTTGCCTCGTCAGCAGTATTTTCGTCGGGTAGTAATGGGAAATTGACCAACATCAATTTGACCAACATGGCTATAGAAATGGAACCGGTGAAAAATTTAATCTTTCAGGCCGGGATTTCTTATCGTACGCTGGAGTCCGCTTCGCCTACTTTTAGTTTGGATTATTATACTGATATTGCCAATGGAATTACAAAAAGTGATGTCAAACAATCTGAAGCGAATATTCAAATTGAGTTTTCTCCAAAGCGAAAAACAATTGGCTTTGGTGTCGAAAGAAGTATTGTTGACAGTCCGTTTACACGCTTTTTTGTGAATTACAGTCATGGATTCAAAGGACTATTGAATAGCGATTTCAAGTATGATAAATTACAATTGTATTACAAACAACCCATTATTATTGGACCTTTGGGAAGAACCAATATTATTGTAGAAGTGGGTAAAACTTTTGGTAAAGTGCCGTTAGGATTATTGAGTGTTATTCCTGGAAATCAGACCTATTTCACTATCGAAAATACCTTTAGTAACCTTAATTTCTATGAATTCGTATCAGATCAATACGCTACTTTGCAATGGAATCATAATTTTAACGGTCGTATATTTTCTAGAATTCCGTTCATGCGCAAACTCAACTGGAGAGAATTAATTTCGATAAAAGGCGTTTACGGAAGTATTTCAGATGAGAATAGAGCGCTTAATGCGTCAGGATTAGTTTATAATGCACCAGAAAAAGGATATTGGGAATACAGCGCTGGTATTGGAAATATTTTCAAAATATTCCGAATCGATTTCGCTTGGCGAGCCAATTATCTCAACGTGCCAGAAACCAATCGATTTACTATAAAAGGATCGTTCGGATTTAATTTCTAGGAGCTATTCCAGCTATGTTTTTCAATCTTTTTCTTTTTAAAAGAAAAAAAGGAAAAGGATTTACACTGCAAACGAAGTTCACGGAACTCCTATTAAAAATAGATATTAAGTGAAGTAATCTGGGCTAAAAAAGTAAAAATATGCAAGATGCCATCGATTTCCTTTTAGCTAAAGACATTGTTTTCAAGACTATTATTGAAAAATATGGGTTGCCAATAATTCCCTTTCGGCCTCAGGGTTTTGAGACTTTGGTTTTATTGATCTTAGAACAACAAGTCTCGATCGATTCGGCCAAAGCTACTTTTTTAAGATTGCGCGAAAGGATACAGGTCTTTGAACCACGTGTAGTATTCGATTTATCTGATGCCGAATTTCGAACCATTGGTGTTAGCCGCCAAAAAACAAGCTACATTAAAGCTTTGGCTACAGCCTTAATCAACAAAGAACTTGATTTAGACAGTTTGCCATTAAAAACAGCGGCACGAGTACGGGAGGAGCTCATTAAAATCAAAGGAATAGGAAACTGGACCATTGATGTTTATTTGATGTTTAGCCTTCAAGCACCTGATTTATTCCCATTAGGCGATGTAGCGGTGGTCAACACAATGAAGGAGTTACTCGATATTCACGATAAGGAAGCTATGGAAACGCATGCTTTACAATGGAGTCCGTATCGATCTTACGCCACTTATATTCT
>JAZKGN010000047.1:0-9966 GCA_040385945.1 Bacteroidota bacterium | reverse complement strand
ACAATACTTCTTCCCAATGTTACTTCATCGGCGTATTCCAACTCATCACCAACCGCAATTCCTCTTGCAATAGTTGATGTTTTTACTTGGTATTCTTTGATTTGTTTGAAGACATAAAAATTGGTGGTATCTCCTTCCATAGTGGAACTTAAGGCAAAAATCACTTCTTCAATAACGCCCGATTTTACTTTCTCAACCAAAGTTGCAATATTCAACTGACTCGGACCAACGCCATCGATAGGTGATATTTTTCCGCCAAGCACATGATAAATGCCTCTAAACTGATTGGTATTTTCAATCGCCATTACGTCACGAATATCTTCCACTACACAAATGATACTGTGATTTCTCGAAGTATTCGAACAAATTTCGCAAACTTCCACATCCGAAATGTTATGACAACTGGCACAAAACTTTACCTCATCTCGCATAGTCGTAAGTGCTTGTGATAAAAATTGGGTTTGTTCGCTGGGCTGTTTTAATAAATGTAATACCAAACGCAATGCTGTACGCTTACCAATTCCAGGCAATTGCGCCATTTCATTGACCGCTTTTTCTAGTAGTTTTGATGAAAATTCCATTTGGCAAAAATAGTGAATTTGAAAAAAGAGAAGCGAAAATAGAACAAAGAAAATAGAAACTTTTGATTTGAAATTTACTTCCTCTGTCTTTTCTCTATTTTCTATTATCTATATTCTTTTTATTTCTATTTTAGCACAACTAAAAAACCACTTATGTCGCCAATTGCCATTTTATCATTAATCATTATTTATTTCGGAATTCTCATCTTTATTTCCAATGTTGTTAGCAAAAAAGACAGCAGTAATGAGGCGTTCTTTAAAGCCAATAAAAATTCGAAATGGTATTTGGTTGCTTTCGGAATGATTGGAACAGCGCTGTCTGGCGTAACATTTATTTCGGTTCCAGGTAATGTAGGTGCGCCCGAAAACCAGTTTGGTTATTTTCAGTTTGTATTGGGAAATGCCATTGGTTTTTTGATTATCGCTACGGTATTGCTTCCGTTGTACTACCGAATGAATTTAACTTCGATTTACAGTTATATCGAACAACGTTTGGGAAAAATAAGTTACAAAACAGCGGCGACAATTTTCTTGATAAGTAGAACGATTGGTTCAGCGTTTCGTTTGTATTTGGTAGTAATTGTATTGCAACGTTATGTGTTTGATTTTTATAACATTCCGTTTGCTGCAACGGTTTTAATCTCTCTCGGATTGATCTTTGCTTATACCTATCGAGGTGGATTAAAAACGATTATTATTACGGATACGTTGCAGACGTTTTTCTTGGTGACTTCGGTTTTTCTTACGATCTATTTTATTTGTGACAGCCTAGATTATGGTGCTATTGAAGCTTTTGAAGCAGTGAAAAACAGCAACTATTCGAAGATCTTTTTCTATGAAGATTACTTAAAAGGCAGTTTTGTTTTGAAACAAATTTTGGGTGGAATTTTCGTCACTATTGCGATGGTTGGTCTCGATCAGGATTTGATGCAGAAGAATTTAAGCTGCAAAAACATTGGTGAAGCACAAAAAAACATGTTTACGTTTACCGGAATTTTTGTTGTCATCAACATCTTTTTCTTGAGTGTAGGTGCATTGCTTTATTTGTACGCCGAAAAAAATGGAATTGCCGTTCCGATGGTGGGCGATGTTAAACGAACCGATTTATTGTTTCCCGAAATTGCGTTTCATCATTTGAGTATTGTTCCTGCTGTAGTTTTTTTATTGGGATTGACAGCCGCTACTTTTGCTACAACCGACAGTGCTTTAACGGCATTAACAACATCTTTTTGTGTTGACTTTTTAGGAATGGATAAAACCGAGAACGCTAATAAACCTAACATAGTACGAACACGTCACTTGGTTCACGTTGGATTTTCGTTATTGATGTTTTTAGTAATTATTGTCTTCAATTCGCTCAATGACAAATCGGTGGTGACAATGATTTTTAAAGTGGCAAGTTATACATACGGTCCGCTTTTGGGATTGTATAGTTTTGGTTTGTTTATGAAAACCAAAACGGTACACGACAAATGGGTCCCTTTGATTTGTATTGTTTCGCCTTTGATTTGCTTTTTCATGGCAAAGTATTCGGCTGATTTGTTTGGGAATTATGTCATCGACAACGAACTGATTATCATTAACGGCTTGATTACCTTTTTGGGATTGTTGTTGATAAGTAAACCTGCGACTGAGCAGACGCGGTTTTAATGAAACTCGAATGAAACGGATTTTTGCAAAAGTTAAAATGGATTCTTAACTAGCCCCGATTGAAGCGGAAATCCTAACATTGCGAATAAGGTTTTGATATGAGATTGCTTCGTTCCTCGCAATGACAGATTGCAGCGAAAAGCGGGAACATGGCTAACTGATAAAGCCCAAACTAATCGCTTCTAATACTGATTGGTAGTCAATAAAACCAACGTGCACGCTTCTTCAACCTTGATGTTGTTGCTTTTTAAAAGCTGGTAAAACTCGGGGTTTTCTGTCCCAGGATTGAAGATAACTCTTTTGGGTTTGGTTTCGATGATGTAATTGTAATACTCACGTTGACGCAGCGGATTCAAATACAAAGTCACCGTATCGATATTTTTTAGTGGAATATTTTTTGTACGAATAGCGATTCCAGCTACTTCACCTTTATTTTGTCCGATAGCGAGTACCGAATGCCCTTTGTCGACCAACATCGTTATTGCTTTGAAGGCGTATCTATCGGGTTTGGTAGAAGCACCAAGAACTACAGTTTTCTTATTTTTCATGGGACAAAAGTACGAAATTATGTCGTTTTTGCGTGTGAATTTAACTTTACGTTGATTTTAATTTTAACTTTGCCCAATCAAACTAGGTTACTTTTACAACAAAAAAATGGAAGTATTTATCTTTTTATTGGCGGCATTGTTTTCGGTTTTGAACCCTATTGGAACGGTTCCGATTTTTGTTGGATTAACGCAAGATTACACCAAACAAGAACGGTCGAGAGTGTCATTTTGGACAGCAATTAACGTATTTATCATTTTGATTATTTCGTTTTTTATCGGACAATACGTGTTGCAGTTTTTTGGGATAACGATTTCGGCCTTGCGAATTGCTGGTGGAATTATCATTGCCAGCTCGGGGTTTTCCTTACTAAACGGACGATTCAACAAAAACAAAGGAATCAATAAAAAAGTAGAAGAAGAAATACAAAGTCGAAATGACATTGCGCTTACACCTTTAGCCATGCCTATGTTGGCCGGACCAGGTTCGATTTCTCTGTTGATTGCCTATTATGAAGAACATCATACGACATCGGATATTATTTTTTCGTGTTTGGCAATTTTTACTGTCGCTTTTTTAATCTTTTTGATTTTGAGAAGTGCGCATTATTTGGCCAAAATTTTAGGAACATCTGGAATTGTAGCGATTTCGAGAATCATTGGCTTTTTGACCATTGCTATCGGAATTCAATATATTATTAGTTCGATTTTGAGTATTGTGCGAGGAATTTAGAGAAGTACGATATACGAAGTTGAAAGTATAAAAAAATCCCAAAGATTAATTTGGGATTTTTTTGTTTTAATTTTTAGGAAGGAAAATCTCTGCCATCATGCAGCGGGCGCTTCCACCGCCACAAGCTTCAATTGTATCAAGATTAGAACTTATAATTGTAATGTGTTCTTCGAGTTGTGCGATTTGTTTTTTGGTCAAACTTTGATGTGCTGAAGTACTCATGACCAAATAACGTCTTTCGTCAGAACCTAGTACTTCGAGCATGTTTCCTGCAAAATTGTCCATCTGTTCTTCGGTGATTAGGATGATTTCTTTTTCGTCGGAACGCAAACTATCTAACACCATTTTGCGCTCTTTTTTATCATCAATACAATCGGCGCAAATCACGGCAAACGTATCGCCTATGCACATCATTACATTGGTGTGATAAATTAGTTTTCGTTCGCCATCAACGGTGTGATACGCTTCAAAAATAATCGGATTCATATCGAAATCTTCACAAAATTCGATGAATAATTCTTCATCCGCACGAGGTGAAAGTGCACAATAGGCTTTTCCGTTTTCGCGATCGAGTACGATACTTCCTGTTCCTTCAAGATAAAACCCATCTTCTTCGGCTTCGGTATAATCCATGATGCCATCGTTTACCAAAAACCCATTGTCTTCTAGTAAATCTAAAATATCTTCTCTTCTTTCGGCACGACGGTTTTCGGCAAACATTGGGTAAAAAACCACATCACCATTTTCGTGAAAGGAAATCCAATTGTTTGGAAAAATACTGTCAGGCGTATCCGAATCGGGATTATCATCCACGACAGTGACATCAACACCCACCATTCGGAGTTTGTTTACAAAAGTATCGAACTCTTGTTGTGCTTTGGAATTTGCCGTTTCTGGCGAAAGACCATCGAGGACTTTTTGGTAATAATTATTTACCACAGTTTGTTCGTTTCTACGGAAAGCTACCGGACGAATCATTAGAATGGAATTGGTAGTTTGTTTCATTTGTGGTTTGTAATTATTAGTATTTAGAACAATTTTTATTGTTGAAGTGCCTGTATGACTGAGCCTACTAGGTTTAGTGTAACTTCAGCCATGGTGTTTATTTTTTCATCGAGACACGGATTGACTTCTACAAACTCGATGCAAACTGTTTTTTTATTTTGAGCTAAGTTAACCAATATTTCGGTAGCTTCGTTGGGATACAATCCGTTTTTAACTGGTGTTCCTGTTCCGTGTGAAGTGACATCTGGATCCATCGAATCGACATCAAACGAAACATAAATCATATCGCAATCGGCTAATTTATTTTCAATTTCGTGTAAGACATTTGCAATGCCCATCTGCCTGACTTCAGCGACTGGATAATTTTTGATAGACAAACGTTCCATGATTTTGTCTTCCTGATCTTCTGTGTCTCGAACGGCAATATAGACTAAATTTTCGGGTGCTGCTTTGGGTGATATCCCTCCTATTTGCTTTAATTTATTCCAATACGCAATCGTATCTTCTGAAAGTTCATTGCTTTTACAAGACATATTATCATCGTTCAAAACCGTTGCCAATGGCATTCCGTGCATATTTCCCGAAGGTGTTGTATAAGGAGTGTGAATATCGGCATGAGCGTCAATCCAAATGATACCTAGTTTTTTGTTTGGAAAAGCCGACTTGATTCCGGCTATTGTTCCTCCAGCCGAACCGTGATCGGCAGCCAATAGTAAAGGAAATTTATTTTGCAAAAGCACCGTAGAAACCTGTTGATTTAATTCGGTGTACACCTGTAACAAACCGTCAATACGTTTGGCAAATTTGTGGTTTGTTGGATGATCTAATAGGTAATTGAAGTTTTTAATTTCGACAATAGGATGATCGGCAAAAATAGTGTTGTTGTTTTTCCTCGCTGCAGCCATTATGGCTTCTGGTCCGAGAGAAGCGCCTCGAGTTCCAGCAGTAATCTCCGATTTATTTATTAAAAAGACAATATCTTTACTCATACATTTTATATTGAAACACACTTCTACAAATATAAAAAAGCTTCTCGATTAGGAGAAGCTTTTTGAATAATTATGTGAACATTATTATCTTTTATCCATTGGTTTAAAATCTCTCAATGGTTCACCAACATATACTTGTCTTGGACGTCCAATTGGTTCTTTGTTGACGCGCATTTCTTTCCATTGTGCTATCCAACCTGGTAAACGACCAATGGCAAACATTACGGTGAACATGTCAGTCGGAATTCCTAAAGCACGGTAAATAATACCAGAATAGAAATCGACATTTGGATATAATTTTCTTGATACGAAATAGTCATCTACCAAAGCAGCTTCTTCTAATCGTTTTGCAATTGACAAAACTGGATCGTCTACTCCTAAAGTAGCTAATACTTCGTCGGCTGCTTTTTTAATGATTCGAGCTCTTGGATCAAAGTTTTTGTAGACTCTATGACCAAATCCCATCAAACGGAAAGGATCGTCTTTATCTTTGGCTTTTGCCATGTACTTATCGGCATCACCACCATTTTTGTGAATTTCTTCGAGCATTTCTAAAACAGCTTGATTGGCTCCACCGTGAAGTGGTCCCCAAAGTGCAGAAACTCCAGCAGAAATAGAAGCAAATAAACCAGCGTGAGATGAACCTACCATTCTAACGGTTGATGTAGAACAGTTTTGTTCGTGATCGGCGTGAAGTATGAATAATTTATCTAATGCATCGATGACTACTTTATTGGCTTTGTATGGACCCGTTGGCAATTCGAACATTAAATGCATGAAATTTTCTACATAACCTCTTTCATTATTGTAATAATTCAAAGGATAACCCATCATTTTTCTGTAGGTCCAAGTGGCAATAACTAGAAATTTACCCATCGTTTTACAAACGGCTTCGTACATTTCTTTTTCGTTTTCTACATTGACAACTTTTGGATTAAAAGCGGTTAACGCACTTGTCAATGAAGACAAAACACCCATTGGATGTGCTGTTTTTGGAAAACCGTCAATGATGTTTTTCATTTCTTCGTTGACCAAAGTATACTTTCTGATATCGGTTTCGAATTGCACTAATTCTGATTTTGTTGGCAATTCACCAAAAATAACAAGGTATGCTACTTCAAGAAAATCGGCTTTGTCAGCCAAATCTTCAATAGCATAACCGCGGTAACGAAGTATACCTTCTTCACCATCAAGAAAAGTAATTTCACTTTGACAAGAACCTGAGTTTTTATAACCTGGATCGAGTGTGATTGCACCTGTTAAGGCACGTAATTTTTCAACATCGATAGCGGGTTCTTTTTCGCTTCCAACAATTACAGGAAACTCATACTTGTTGCCATCGTATTCTAATATTGCAGTTTTGGACATGGTAAAAAATGGAAATTAAATCTGATAAATTAATAATTTAACAAATCTATGAAATTCCGAATGAATTAAAAAAGAAATCCGATAACGAATTCGTTAAATTTAGTATAAAAAGAAGGCGCACTTTAAGCACGCCTTTATTCAACTAACTATTTAACTAACGATTCAACTTATAAACTATTTATTCTTTTATTATTTTTTCTACTTTACTTCCCACATCAGAAGTAATTTTCAGGAAGTAAATCCCTTGTGATTTTTGTGAAATATCAATTATAGCATTGGTAGTGTTTTCCAAAGTTGTTTGCAACAATCGACCTTGTACATCATACAATTGAATTGACTTAATATCATAATCACTCTTAATATTAATTATTGACGAAGCTGGATTTGGATAAACAGAAATTGAACTATCAACTTCAAAAACCGAATTACTCAACGCTTGAAAAGTTGTATTGGCTAAACCAGTATCAACTGGTGCGTTGTAATCAAAGTAAATACCCGCTCGGTTGGATACCATATCGCCAGTTACCAAATTACTTTTGGATTTTATTTTCAACAATACATTTCCGTGACCTCCTGTTTCTAAAGCAATACTTTCGAAAATAAATTCTATTGTATTTCCCGTTTGACGCACATAGGCATTGTGTGATGTGTTTAGCATTTGTAGGCTATTGATGTCAAATTTGGCAGGATCAATATCGGTACGCACAACTATATTCTCTGCTTCAAAGGTTCCTGTGTTTTCAAAATTGATGATATAATGCAGGTAATTTCCAATTTGTGATGGAGGAACAATATTGCCTTCGAGACAAATAATATCATTCGGATCGAAAGAACCTACAACTGTTTGGTAGAATTCAAATTGATTATCTGATGGATTCTCATCACCCGCAATCGGATTTCCGATAATGGCAAAATCGAGTTGATCGCCAATATTCACAGCGGGAGTTTCCAAAGGAGTATTCACATTGAATGTCAAATAAAAACTTCTGTTTTCAAAAGGAAGTAAATTGACGTAGTTCCAATTTAATACATCTGTACTTTGTGAACTTGGAGTAATCGTTGCACTAACAAAATCCAAAACAGCATCATCATAGTTTAATACAATACTTCCTGAAAGTGTTTGATTGCCTTTGTTTTTGTAAATAATTTTATACATCGCATCAAAACCTGGTCGTGCAGTGGTAACGGGTGCAAACACCACTTCCAAATCAGGGTGAATACCATTAGGAGCAATACAGAAATTCTGGTTTACAACATTATTGTTATTATTCGCAAATGGGATGGTTACGGTTGGTGGTGAAAAATTGAAAAAAGTAGGATTTTCCAAACCTGGAGTCAAGGTGAAATTTCCGGTCTGGGAATAAAAACTGTAATTTCCGGTGTAGTTGCTATACGTAACAAATTGGCTCGTCCCGTTTGTAATATTTATTTTTATATTCGGGAATGGTGCATCACCTACACAACCGTTTGAATCAGCATCAAACAATACTGTTCCGTTGATAGTATTGTAATTGCCGCCCGGCACAAAAGTACAGTACGAATTCACAACCACCGACGACATCGAATTATTGGCCAATTCCTGAAGCATGTTTGGTATTTCATTTTCATCGGCACAGATGTACTGGAAAGCAGGATTTGCTGTAGTTGGGAGTATTAGTTCGGTGTCTAGATGATTATTTTTTGCATTGATAGTCAGTATTGGATTTGGATATAATATTCCAATGTCTGTTGACCACCATATCTTTGATAAGTCCAAATGCTGGATTTGATTGTTGTTACAAATAAGCTCTCCTATACCTATAGGGTTACTAACAATAAAATTAGTTATCAAATTAAAACTACAATTAACATACATATAGCTAGTTGAAGAATTTGTTCCGGAAAAATCTAAAGAGGTCAGTTGATTGTTCCTGCAGTCTAAAAGATTAAGATTTGGAATATTGGTAAAATTAAAATAGGTTAATTGATTATGATGACAGGAAATATCATATAGGTTTATCAAACTGGAAACATTCAGGGAAGTAAGCTGATTATTACTGCAATCAAGTCTTTCAAGGTTAGTAAAAAATTCTATTCCAGCCAAGTCAGCAATATTCGAATTGATGATTTCCAATTCATATATCGTCAGTGCTTCGCTCAATTGAATCTCATTATCACCGTTAGCATCAACAATTATTGGTGTCCCAAAATTGTCCAGTGCAACAGTATTCGTTATGCCCGCCTGCAACAGTTTTGCCTTAAAATTCACATCCGGAATATTTATAATTTGTGCATTAACAATCCCTGTAAACAACACTAAAATGTATACTAGTTTTTTCATGATGGAATGATTTATTATCCTTTAATAATTTTTTCTACTTTACTTCCTTTGTCCGTTGTGATTTTCAGAAAGTAAACACCATTTGATTTTTGCGAAATATCAATTATAGTATTAGTAGTATTTTCCATAGTTGTTTGCAACAATCGCCCTTGAACATCATACAATTGTATTGATTTTATATTGAAATTGCTTTTGATATTTATTATGGAAGCTGTCGGATTTGGATAAACCAAAATAGAATCATCTATTTCAAAAACCGAATTACTCAATGCTTGAAAAGTTGTATTAGCCAAACCAGTATCAACTGGTGCATTGTAATCAAAATAAATACCCGCTCTGTTGGAGACCATATCGCCTGTAACCAAATTACTTTTGGATTTCATTTTCAACAAAACATTTCCGTGACCTCCTGTTTCTAAAGCAATACTTTCGAAAATAAATTCTATCGTATTTCCTGTTTGACGCACGTATGCATTGTGCGATGTGTTTAACATTTGTAGGCTATTGATGTCAAATTTAGTAGGATCAATATCGGTTCGTACAACGATATTCTCTGCTTCAAATGTTCCTGTGTTTTCAAAATTGATAACATAATGCAGGTACTTTCCGATTTCTGATGGAGGCACTACATTACCTTCCATACAGATAATATTATTTGGATCAAAAGAACCCACAACCGTTTGATGGAATGCAAATTGGTTGTCTAATGGATTTTCATCTCCAACCATAGGTGTTATTGCAACAGTATAATTTAAGACATCTCCAATATTTACAG